>JABMQX010000638.1 GCA_013203085.1 bacterium
CCTTCTGCCAGCTTTTCGTCAACGGTCAGCGCCGCTATCGCCCTCGCCTGCCGAAAGATGGCTATTATTTCATTGAAGGAGAAGTGCCCCCTTCGGAGAAGGCGGCAGGGAAAGGATTTGACCGTTTTCGGTTCAAAGCGGGTGACCTGCGCAACGACTGGACGAACCTCGGCGACGTGGAGGTTCTCTGCTTTCACTCATGGTCAATGTCCCGGATGCGCATCGCCTCCATTGACGAAAAGGAACACATCGTCACTTTCGCCGGACGCACTTACAGCAAGTCCAACTGGTCAGCGTTGCGAAAGGGACATCGTTTCTTGGTCGAGAACGTTCCGGATGCGCTCGAAAAGCCCGGGGAGTGGTACCTCGATCACCGTACCGGTGTCGTGACCTACATCCCTCTTCCAGGCGAGGATATGGCGAAAGCGATTGTTATCGCGCCACGTATCGAGTCTCTGGTGAAACTGAAGGGCGACGTGGCGAAACGCCAATGGGTTCAGTACATCGCCTTTCGCGGTCTCGTCTTCGCCCACGCCAACTGGGTCGTCCCAGCGAAAGGCTACAGCTTCTCGCAGGCTGAAGCTATCCTCCCGGGCGCCATCACCGCCGAGGGTGCCCGCTATTGCGCTCTGGAGAAATGCACAGTCACTCAAAGCGGCGCCTACGCGGTCGAGTGGGGAGCCGGGTGCAGGCACAACAGAGTGCAGGAATGTGAGTTGACCGACCTGGGGGCGGGCGGTGTGAAGATCGGTGAAATGGGCATCCCGCCGGACGAAGAAGCAGTCGCCAGTTACAACACCATCCGTGATAATCTGATCGCCCACGGGGGGCGAATTCATCCGGCAGCCGTGGGTGTTTGGATCGGGCATTCCCGCTACAACCGGGTGGAGCATAACGACATCTGCGACTTCTATTACACGGGCGTCTCCGTTGGGTGGTCCTGGGGATACCGGCGAAGCCTCGCCCACCATAACACCATCGCATACAACCACATCTACCAGATAGGGCAGGGCGTCCTCAGCGACATGGGCGGTATTTACACCCTGGGACTCTCCTACGGCACAACCCTTCGCGGCAACCACATTCACGACGTGGAATCCTACGACTACGGTGGATGGGGCATCTACCCCGACGAGGGATCTACGGACATCCTTGCAGAGAATAACCTCGTTTATCGCACGAAAACAGGGGGGTTCCATCAGCATTACGGAAAAGAGAACCGCATTATCAACAACATCTTCGCCCTTGCCAGAACCGGCCAGATCATACGCACGCGAGCCGAAAGCCATCTCTCCTTCACATTCGAGCGAAACATCGTCTTTTGGAAAGAAGGACCCTTGCTCGGAAGCAACTGGTCTGGAGACCGTTACGCTCTGGACCACAACCTCTACTGGAATGCCAGCGGCAAGCCTGTCCGGTTCGGGAAAATGACTCTGAAAGAGTGGCAGGAGAAAGGTCAGGACGTGCACTCGTTGATCGCCGACCCACTTTTCGTGGACCCGGAAAAAGGAGATTTTCGCCTGAAGTCCGGTTCACCCGCGCTGAAGGTCGGCTTCCGGCCATTCGACATGAGCAAAATGGGCCGCTTGACACCATCGCCGAGGAGACAGCCGCCCCGTGCCTATCCGCCGCCTCCGCCGAGGTAGCGGTCTTCTCGCGCAGATTCCGCCGTTGGCTCACGGCTCCTATCACGTGCGCCTCAGTGGCTTCAGTCACTGTCGGGAAGCTGCCGCCTCAGCTCGGCGGTGAAAACATCGAAGGCACGGGAGGCGTAGAGGCAGAAGACGACCCTTTGGAGGTCTGTTTTGCCGTGCCTCAGGTACTCAATGGTCGTCGAGAGCATGATCGTCGCGCATTTGTCGAGAGGATAGCCGAAAATGCCCGTGCTGATGGCGGGGAAAGCGATGTCTTTGAGGTTGTGCTCATCAGCGAGTTTCAGGGAATTGAGCGTTGCGTTCCTGAGCTTGCTATCCTCGTCTCCCTCTCCCTGACGGGGCCCTACGGCGTGGATGACGTGCTTCGCTTTCAGTTCTCCGCCAGTTGTAATGACAGCCCCGCCGACAAACGTCCCCCCGATACGGTTGCATTCCTCCTGAATCGCCGAGCCTCCCTTCCTGCGGATCGCTCCCGCCACCCCTCCGCCCATGACCAGCGAGGCGTTCGCCGCATTGACAATCGCGTCGGTATCTGCCTCCGTTATGTCTGCCTGAACGAGCTCAATCAACGTATCGCCGACCCTTCGCTTCACTTTTCTTCCCTCCTTTTCTGCCTTCACACAGAGATTCTGCGGATCCCCTTCTCCCTTTCGGCGGCGATATTCTCACGGTGACCGGGATGGCGAATATGTAACTCGATAACAGAACTTGCGACATAAAGATAGCCCTGTGCGTTGATGAATGCAATATGGAATGCAAGCCGTCTGTGGCCACGCGACGCATCGTGAATGGACGCTCGGACGGCGGTCGTAGCCGGGCGATTTGAGACGAGTCCGCAGGAGCCGCATGCTCGAAAAAGGCGGCTTTCACATTCGGAGCGTTCGTCGAGAGAGCTGGCAAGAGAAATGCTCTCTATGCACCTTGAGTTCGCGCCCAGAGGCTAATCGGGTGTTTCCGACCGGCGCAGCGCACCAATGCCGGTTTTGCCGACGGCGACGAACTCGAGAAATGGGCAACTGCTCGCAAAAAAATGCGTTTTTTCGCGCAAAGGTCGTTGCTCTGAACACCAAAAGAGAGGTCTATACGGAAACGAAACGCCGTTTGGCTACATTTTTCAGAGATTGTTGTTTGGAGCTAACCTGTAAGAATGGGGATAAGAATGACACGCTCAAAGGGTTTCACCCTTATTGAAGTCGTCGTGCCAATGCTGATTGTTGTCTTAGCGGTGGTAGGGC
>JABMQX010000639.1 GCA_013203085.1 bacterium
GCAATTCTTCTCTATCGCCGGAGAGCATCCGAGCCGGAAGAATCGCCGGAACAATAGGGAAGCTCTTCTCTCTGAGATGGGGGTTATCGCGGTTTATGGAAGACTGCGATAGACTCTGAGCGTACCTTCCACCATTGATTCGCAGGAGAACTGCTCGCGGACTTGCCTCCTTGCTTCGGTGGCGAGAGCCGACATACGCGCTGGGTCGCGGCTGAGGGAAATCACTGCTTCCGCGAGGGGCCAAGGTTGGCCGGGAGGGACAAGAACGCCAGTCTGCGGGTCGCGGACGACTTCGGGTATCCCTCCCGCTTCGGACGCGATAACCGGTTTCCCAGCGGCCATCGCCTCCAAAAGAGCCGTTCCAAGTCCTTCATCGAGGGAGGGCATGACGAAAAGGCCCATTAGCGAAAGAAGTTCCGGCACATCTTTTCGGTGCCCCGTGAGAATGACGGTTTTCTCTAAGCCTCTGCGGCGGACGAGCGATTCCAAACGAGTTCGATCTGGTCCCCCGCCGACGATCAGGCATGTGAGATCTGGGAGGACTTTCACGACGTCGGCGAAGGCCTCAATCAGCACGGCATGGCCTTTGCACGGCACGAGACTCCCCACGCTCCCCACAACAAACGAGCCGGGGGTGATGTGAAGCTCTTCGGCGACCTGTTTTGCCCTTGCGCTGTCAATCCGAGAAAACCTGTCAACGTCTATGCCGGAATAAACGATGGAGATGTCCTTCTGGGGAACGCCGAGCTGAATGAGTTTTTCCTTAACGGCCCCGGAGATTGCGATGTAGTGGATTTCGCGGCCGAGGTACTTTCTCTTTGTAAACGGATTCGACTTTCGCGTGAAGGCTACTCTCCGTGAGACCACTTTATGGACTTCGGTTTTGAGTTGACGGGCGGCGCGAAGACCGAGAGAGTGGGCATAGGAGGTGTGCATGTGCAGAGTATTCACTCGATGGCGGCGAGCGAGTTTTGTGATTTTGGCAACGGTCAGGAGGCTGAGAGCTCGCTTCATCGGCATTTGCACAGCAGGAATTGACTCGGAGTCGGCTGTCTGGGCGAGAGGTGATCCTTGAGGGCACACCAGCAGGGAGGGCACATCTCTTTCCAGAAGGCCGCGATGGAGGTACAAAACTTGTTGTTGACCACCACCCCAGCCCTCGCCGGTGTCAATGTGCAACACGGGATAGAAGGGCTTTTGCTGGGCGGATGTACTCATCTGGTCGGAGTCCATTTTCCATCGGTTTGACCCTGCTGGCTCGAAAGACTCACGGCAATCGTAAAGGGCGCAGGTTTTCCCTTCAAGTTTTTTTTGCGATGGTGGGAAAGGCCTCAATTCTCGCTGGCTGACCAACCGGGCGAAACGGAGAAGGACAGTCCACTCATTCCTATGCCGAAGTTTCGCCGTGAAGGTCTGCCGAAAATCGTGTAATATGAAGCCGATTTGTCCGGGCGTGGTGTGGGCGTTGACGGAGCGGAGAGCGAATGTATCCCTGCGAGAGTCCGCGTGCTTGGGGCCCGGCGAGCATGTAGTTGGGCCGAAAGATGGAGATGATGAATAATAGGACGATTGAGAGCACTTCACCCGATTCTGGACGCCGGCGTTGCTCTATTCCCTTCGCGGAGGCATGGCTGCCAGATATGGGCGATGACTCGGACCGTGTCTCGAGGAAACGCTGGCGCGAGCTGAATCCCTCCGAAAGGCGTAAGTGGCTTGCCAAGATGGGGCTTCTGATGGCTTTGGCTCTGGCACTTGTACTGCACCCTTCGTCAGGGTTCAAGGATGTCGTGGTTCGGTTCTCGTTTCTTTTCATTCTCTTTCGCAGGAGAAAACTTCTGTTTTCGAGAAAGCCCGACCAGTTATCGCTGGCGATTATGGTTTATGGGCTTATCGTAGCGGCTTCTGTGGCGTATTCGGCTCACCGTCACTGGAGCGTGAGGGATGCTTTGAAGTTTTGCGACGTGCTTGCGATGGTTTTTGTGGCATGGCATCTACTGAAGAGCCGTGCTTTCTTTTTCGGTCTTCTGCAACTGCTGGTAGGCGCTCTTCTGTTAGTGAGCATTTATGACGTAGTTACCTACCTGGGTGGGTTGGGCAGGTTGTGGGAATGGGGAGAAAGGTGGGTGTTTGGACCTTACAACGGTCATCCGAACACAGCATCAGCGGTGATTATGGTCGTCCTACCCATCTCAGCGTTTCTGTTCATCGTGACGCGGAATGTGTGGCTGAAGGGGATGCACGCCTGTTTTATCGGGTTGGGCTTATTCTTGATGTATGTGATGGCTTCGAGGACGGCGCAGGTCTCCCTCGCCGGAATGATGTTGTGCGGGGCGTTTCTGGTAAGGCCCCGCAAAAAGAAGATGATTGCCGGGGCGATCGTGGTGTGCGTGCTTGTTCTGGGGTACTTGAATATCCGGGCATTGAATCCGAGGTTTCTCGATGAGACCGCCAAGACGCTCACTTTTCGGGATGAGAACTGGCGTAACGTTGGGAAATTGATTGCGAAAAGGCCCGCATTCGGATACGGCTTCGGGAAAAGAAACTATCAAACGGTGTATCACAGAACCTTCAGGGGCTCTCTGATACCTTACCAACATGCACACAGCTTTGTTCTTCAGACCACCTTCGAGACGGGAGCAATCGGTCTCGCGGCGATTGTATGGATGTGGCTTGTAACGGTATATCGTCTCCTGAAGGCGTACGCCCTCCACCGCAACCGCCGGGGTGGGCTTATGGGGGCTTTGTTGCTATCGGTGGTGGGAATGTCTATCTACTGTCTTGCGGAGGTCCCGGACGGTTTTCTGCGGTCTCTTTTCTGGCTTGTCATCGCAATGGTGGGCGCACTGGCTGCGAAGGCGCCGGAGAACTCCTATGCAAGTGCGGAACCGGTTGGGGAAATGAAGAGCTGACATGAGGGCCGGAAGAGGCAGTGCTGCGGATTGCCTAATCGTGCGCCGAGCGATTCACCGTGGAAAAGATGGTAGAAAAAACGGTCCGAACGTACGAACGCCTTTTGGGTGATGAGGAGAATCTCAGGTTCCGCGATAGGTGTAAACCTTCACGTCGTCCGGTTCTGTGCCGCCTTTCTTCGTGACGCCGTTTTCTGCAAAAGCGGGGGCACCTCTTCTGAGGTAGTAATGAACGTTCCTGCCATCTCGCCAACGGGGAGTGGCGTCAGCCGGAAGAGGATGATGAAGGTGAAAGGTTATTGCCGAGGCGACGACGCTCTGCGCCGTCATCCCGACAGAGTGCAGCCGGCGGCCGAGGTCGTCGTCTTCCTGGCCCCATCCGACGTAATTTTCGTCAAAACCGTTGACCTTTAGCAAGTCCGCCTTGTGAATGGAGAAGTTGCCGCCCCTGAGTTTCGGCTTGAACTTTATGGGCCATAGATGCTTCCGGAAGAAGGCGTAGAACTCGTCTTTCCGTTGGATTTTCCGCAGCCTTTTCATTTCCGTCCTATCGAGAAGGGACTCGAAACTGCCGCTTTTGATGTCCTCTTCCTCAAGTTGAGCTGTCTTTGCTTCATCAAGAAGAACGCAGGAGCCGATCTTGAAAACGCCCGGCCGCTGGAAAGAAACGTGAGCACTCAAGAAGTGCGACCAAGGGAGGCAATCTTGGTCGAGGAAAACCAAATAC
>JABMQX010000640.1 GCA_013203085.1 bacterium
CAAGAAGACGCGATCAGTGGGCTTTGCTCTTTCCCGGCTTGCCCCCCCGGGTGCCGGTTGATTTCAAGACAAAGCGATATTCAGCGTTACGCCTGTTTCGTTCCCTTTCCGGTTTTTGTTCCCTTTCTCCCAATTATATTAGATTCAGCGTTCCATTTAGTCAAGCATTTGATGTTCCCTATCCTGAGGAGGAAACCACGATGATTTTGAGTCACCGGACTGCTTCAGTGGCTTTCTCAAGAACCGTGCCAGGTCGAAAAATGCAGCCTCCCCAACGAATCGTGCAGCCATAACTCGGGGACACACAATCGCTCAGGCAGTATAGCCTCCTGCTTCGATGAGTGCATCAACGAGAACTGCACAGGTCATCTCCGAAATCCGGAGCAGGCTCGACGAATATCGGTGAAAATGGAGACCAGGTCCGCCTGCCCGGACTATCGGTGGGTGTGCGGGAAAGTCACAAAACCCATGATCGTTTCCGCCCGATACAAAAGTACCTCGCCGGTTCGCTCACCTCCAATCCATTACAGCCCAGTGTGTTCGGTGCCCTGAGCCAGTCCCACTCAGAGACTACCTCTCTATTCTCCCTCTCTTTGTCTCGCCAGCACACTACCACATCCAAGAAGATTTTCAAACATATTTCTTCGGCGAGTGTAATCCCTCAATTTCGGGCGGACATGAACTCACCGCAGAGAGCGCGGAGAACGCGGAGAGGAACATGAGAATGACCCCCTGCTCGCCTGTGGGGCCGGGGGCATCTTGGTCGCGATTCCCGGGGGAGCTCAGTGTTGCGACCGATGTAACGCCGCCGTCTTGCCATCGCCGACGAGGATGAATGTGCGGTGAGAATAGATCACCGCCGCTGCGGGCGGCAATCTTTGCGGATTTGCCTCGCTATATCGAATAAGGAGACCGCCGAGTCAAGGCAATGACCGGACATGACTGCGAATACGTCATCGCCCTCCATCCAGAGGATGGCTTTGCCGCATTTTGTCTCGCAGCACAGGTATGTCCCGCCATCCATGCGCTTCTTCTGCAAGGTGCCCGATTTGCAGAGCTTGGCGAGTGCTTTTTCCCCCGCGTCCGGAAGCATGAAAAAGGAAAGGTTCCCGGCTGGATGGAGGTACCTTATCTCGACGGCGGGTTTGCCAGAACAGGGGCACTTCCTCGCGCCCATAAGGGAGCACCACCTGGACTTCAGGTCCGCCACATTCACTTTTATTTTCAGTCTTTCGCTCATTTTTTGGGCGACATGGCCGACGTCGGCGCTGACCACCTCCAGCGGAGGATGCTGTGCTTCCGCGTAGTGGGCGAGGAGCTCGAGAAGCGGTGGCGGGAGATGAGGAGCGTTCATGATGGAGAGAACGGAAGCCAGGATCACCACCAGCAATACTGTCGCCATGCCGGAGGCGACCAGCGGCCTCTCGCGGAGCCTGTTCACGAGGACCCGGAAGAAACCGCCCGCCGGCGAGCCCTCAAGCCTACGAAGCAATGCTGATCTCAATCGAGGAGGGGCCTTTTCGAGAAGAAGTTTCTGAGAGAGGAGCCGCTTGACGTCCTTGTGAGCCTGGAAGATCTTATTGCAGCGAGGGCATCGGGCAAGATGTTCGCGGACGTATTCCGCCTTTTCGCTTTCCAGCTCTCCATCGAAGAGGGGGGAAAGATGGTCGGCAATCCCGCTGCAATCCATTAGTCTTTCGCCTTTACTATCCCTTTCCTAACAGCCAGGTCATAGAGCCTTGTTTGTAGAACTCCCCTTGCACGAGAAAGTCTCGACCGGACGGTCCCGATGGGTGTGCCCATTATCTCAGCGATTTCCTTGTAACTGAAATCCGCTATATCGGAAAGAATCACCGCCATCTTGAAGTCCGGGGGGAGAGATTCGAGGGCATATTTGACATCGTCTTCCACAAGTTTGTCGAGGTCGGGATTCAACTGCGCTTCCGCGGAGGCCGCGGGGAGCACCTCCGACTCGGCGACCTGTGTTCCTTCGAGCTGCTCGAAACTAACGGTTGTCGGCTCTCTTGCCTTCTTGCGGAATCTGTTGATGTAATTGTTTTTCATGATCTTAAACAACCATGCCTTGCAGTTGGTTCCTTCTTTGAACTTATCGAAGAACCTGTAAGCTCGCAAGAAGGTCTCCTGGACGAGGTCTTCAGCGTCGGGGACGTTCCCTGTCATTCGCAGAGCCGTATTGTACAAAATGTCCAAATGCACCAGGGCGACCCGCTCGAATTCTTCTCGCTTCGTTTCTCTATTCTTCATCTTGCGTATCGCTTTTGGTCTCATCTCCTTCGGCGAGACCTCCGTCTCTCTGGCTGGGCGAGATAGGCGCACTTGCCGCATCGCGTTCAACGAAATCTCCTTCCAGAAGAACTCCCCCCCATCCCGGCGAGCTTCTCGTGAGGAAACATCAGGCAGAGCACCCTTCCAGCCAATCATGTTAGCAGAAAATCCGTTTCCCTTCAAGGTCATGCAAGAACCGGGCATAATGCCTCAGGCCTGGGTGGAGATGAACTCACCACAGAGAGCGCGCAGAGCGCAGAGAGGAAGATGAGAGGGCCTCGTTCCTCGCCTGTCGTGGCATGGCCATCCTGCTCATGATTTCCACGGGAGCTCGGTGTTGCAACCTATGTAACGCCGCCCCGCCATGGCGGGGCTGTCCTGAGGGCGTCTCGCCAACGGCGGGACAAGATGCCGGCGGTACACGGTGCCTCCGCGTGGCCTGGGGACTCTGTGGTTCAACCCTCAGGCGCCGCTAGCTGAGGGATTACTTCAGTAACAGTAATTGACTTCCCGACGGGCATCATTTACATTACAGCAGTTCAGATTTCGGCGTGAATCCACGTCCGGGGGAAGAGGTGCGAATTGTCGGAGAGTGAACCTTTGCAGGTCAGGGTTTTTGTGTGTCACAACGCGCTGGCGGACCCTCTGGAAAAGGAGCCTTTGCGGGAGCTTGGGGTCGCAACGGAGCAGGTTCCGTGCTTGGGCAGGATAGATCCCCGGTATCTCCTGAAAGCTTTCGAGGGCGGCTGCGACGCGGTCTGCCTCATCGGCTGCCCCATCGGGAAATGCCGAACAATGGATGGGAACCTCCGAGCGCAGAAACGCGTTGCCTTCCTCCGTGGCCTTCTTGATGAGATAGGTGTTGACGGTGAAAGGCTCTTTCTTTTCCTTCGTGAGCCAATGGGCGACAAAGGCCTTCGAGAAGTCGTGGGAGAGTTTCTCGCGGGGGTGCGGAGTTCGGGGCCGACCGAGTTGAAAACGGGTAGAGAGATCGAAATCACGTAAACCTCAGACAGGAGATTCATGACCAGTTTGTCGGAAGCGATAAAGGGAGGTCGGTTCGCTGTTACGGCGGAGGTAACACCTCCCTGCAGTCCTGACCCTCAGAGGATCAAAGCCGTCGCCTCCCTTTTGAAAGGCAAGATTCACGGAGTAATAGTCGAAGAGAATGTTGATGGCGTTCACATGAGCAGCCTCGTGTCGGCAATCCATCTGAAATCCGCAGGAGTGGACCCGGTGATGACGATGTTGACCCGCGATGCGAACCGCATCGGGCTTCAATCTGCACTTCTGGGGGCTGTTTCGATGGAGATCGGCAGTGTGCTTGTCCTGTCAGGCCACCATCAGGCTCTCACCGCTGA
>JABMQX010000641.1 GCA_013203085.1 bacterium
CCGTCGGGTAGTGACGAGCCATCCCGCCACCCTTATGGTTCGCCCTGTATAATGGCGGACATCCCTCGCCGGAACAACACCCAGCTTGCGGAGTTTCTTCACATATAGGCTCATGGGATGGGCGGTAACCGGGAAGCCGAGGACTTCCATCTCATCCTGAATTTTCTTTTCCACAGTATAGTCTTCCAGTCGAGGCACGCGGGCTTGTTCACCAACCGTACAGAGGGTTTTCCCGCGAAGATGCGAGGCGCCGGAATTTTTTTCTGCCAACGGTGCATCCATAGATGATGAACAGAGGGGGTTGCGATCTCCGTTTCTGTTGCCGGGGCTGAACAACCCGCCGAACAAATCGGTGTCTTCCATTCCGCGGCGTTCTTCGAAGAACCGACCCCGGAAAGGAGAGCGACCGTAGGCTGAGCCCCCCTCTCCGAAGATGAGGTCAGCTTCCCAGAGAAGTTGAGGTCGGGTCTGCCCGAAGGCATCGAAGGCGCCACAGCGGACGAGGCTTCGGACTTCGCTGAGGGTTGTGGGAGTCCTTGCGCAGAAATTGGCGAGGGAAGTGTAAGGTTCTCTCTGGCGAGAGGCGATGATGGAGCGGGCAGTCCTCCCTGTCAGCGACATCACCTGCCTGAGACCGACCCTTATCCAATCGTCCTCCCCGGTGAAATCCATTTCCGCATAATTCACGTCCGGCGGGAGGATTCGCAAGTCCATGCGGCGAGCTTCGCTGACGTATGCAGCTCGATGATAAAACCCTCCTCCATTGGCGAGAACCGCCGCCATGAACTCCGCCGGGAAATGTGCTTTCAGATAAGTCGCCTGGTAGGAGACGTAAGCGTAGGAGGCGCTGTGAGCTTTACAAAAGGCGTAGCCCGCGAAACCGGAAAGCTGCCGCCATAGCTCTCTCGCCAGCTCCGGCTTCGTTCCTGTGCGAATAGCGCCGGAGATGAACCGCTCCTCATAGGTAGCGATGGCTTCGATCCCCCGCTTTTTACTCATGCTCTTGCGCAACATCTCCGCCTCCCCGAAGCTGAACCCCGCGATCTTATGGGCGACTTTGATGACATCTTCCTGATAAACCATGACCCCGAGAGTGTCTCTCAGGATCGGCTTCAAAGCGGGATGGAGGTAAGTAACAGATTCTTTGCCGTTGTAGCGGTTGATGAAAACCTTTGTCATTCCGCTGTCGGAGGGACCGGGTCGCACCAAAGAGCTGGCGGCGATGAGCGTCTCCATGTTGTCCACGTGGAGCTTTCGCAAAAGCCCTCTCATGCAGGGCGATTCTATTTGGAAACACCCTATTGTTTTTCCTTTACGCCAGAGGTCTATGGTTTTGCGGTCACCCTCTTTCAGTTCGTTCATCTTCAGTTTGATGCCATATTTCCGCCGGACTTTCTCAGCTACATCCGCAACGACCGAGAGCGACCTCTGCCCCAAAAGGTCAATTTTCACCAACCCCATGTCCTCCACGGGGTCCATACTGTATTGCGTGATGACCAGACCCTTCGCCGCGTACTGAAGCGGCATGAAGTCGGTTATCGGCGAGGGCGCGATCACGATTCCCCCCGGATGGGTGCCCAAATAACGGGGGAAACCTGCGATTCTGGACGCCATCTTGACGATGCTTTTCCAGGGCTCTTTGTCAATGGGGAGGTCTCGGCATTCAGGAACTTCCTCGACGATTCTCTCCATGGAGCCGAAGTCGAAATGAGGAATGCGTCTCGTGAAATCACTTATCTCGTCCCCGAGGAGGCCCATGACTTTGGCGACCTCTCGTATGGAGGCCCTCAAGCCAAAAGTGTTGAAGGTGCATATCATCGCCACCCTGTCTTCACCGTACTTCTGATAGACGTATTCGAGAACCTCATCCCTTCTCTTCCAGCAAAAATCGAGGTCCACGTCGGGACAATCCTCCCTCTCCAGATTGAGGAATCGCTCGAAAAAGAGTTTATGCCTTATGGGGCAGACATGGGTGAGTTCTAAACAATACGAAACGATACTATTCGCCGCAGACCCTCTCCCTACGGAGGGAATCCCCTTGCCGTATGCGAAACGGGCGATATCCCATACAACGAGGAAGTAACTGGCATATCCGAGCTTTTCGATGATGTACAGTTCGTGCTCCAATCTCCGGCGAACCTCGGGCGAGATGGTTCCGTACCTCTTCTCGGCTCCCCGATAGGAGGTTTTTCTGAGGTAGGAATGAGGCGTTTCACCTTCGGGGACGGGGAAAACCGGCAGTTTGATCCTACCCAGACCGAGGTCAACGTCGCACAGAAAGGCGATCTTCTCCGCATTATCTATCGCCTCGGGGAGGTCTCGAAAAAGGGAATGTATTTGCTGGGGGCTTCGCATCCAGCCCCGCCATAAGGCGGGGTCGGATGCCGTCCTTCGATCGGGAAAGGAGGCGAGGGTTGTGTTTGCCTTGATGGCGGAGAGGAGGCGGTGGACTGCGTATTCTTCGGGCCTGACGAAACGCACCTCATTGCCCGCCACGAGAGGAAGATTCCACCGCCGCCCCAGCTCCACAAGCTCCCGACACTTTTTCTCGCTGGCGTAATCGCCATAGTTTTCCAGACGGACGTAAAGGCTATCTCTGGCGTCGGTTCGCGCCAGAGCGGAGATGACAGCCTCATCATCGGCGAGAATGAAAATGTTTTCTGTGGAGTCCGCCAGAAGCTCGATGAACTTGGCGACTTCGACAGGGGCTTTTTCCTTCTCGGTGAGGCCCTTTCTCATCCGCTTTCTCTTGCACGGATTATGTTCCATGGGGAACTCCTCGTCGAAATGTCTTTTTGACATGATTCGGCAAAGAGAGCTGTAAGCCGCGTTATTTTTCGCCAGGAGAACTATGGAGCGGTCCTCCAGCTCGATTTCCGTGCCCAGGATGGGCTTGATACCGACAGCCTTCGCCACTTGGTAGAAGGGAACGATCCCATACATCGCGTTCGTATCCGTCAGAGCAATCGAGTTCATCCCCATCTCAGCGGCGGCGAGAACTATCTCATCAATTGTGTTCGCTCCAGACAGGAGAGTGTAGTTGCTGTGGACGTGCAGGTGCGTGAAATCTTTCACCGCTTTAGCTCTTTGCTTCTCCGACGGAGTTCGGGATTGAGTCTCCTTTGTTCTCGGTATCGTATGTATAGGCGAAAACTAAGCGAAAGTCAAGGGCAAAGTTTCGCTTTTTTATCGCCTCAACCGGGTAAAAAAAGCCGCCGACATAACCTGCCGGCGGCTCTACTCGCTTATCTCCTCATTACCCTCTAATACGTGGGATTCCAAGACCTCGGATCCTCGCGGGAAATCATTTCAAAGAACTTTTTCTCTTCTTTCCATCCGATGTGCCCGTCGCAGTAAGCTATGTTTACCCCACTGCCGTGCTTCAGCCACTGACTGAGGTTGCTGACGTCGTTCTCATGGCCCTGCGGAACGAACAAACCATCGTTGATTGTTGTTTCCGGCTCGTCAACGAACAAGACCTTCTGGCTCTGACTCTTGATCCGCGATATCTTCATTCCAATCTTTGGAGCGAATTCCGTTCCCGCAGGCGGATAGGTATCTAATTGGTGGTTCATAGCATAGCTGCAACCTCGTTTCCTTCCCACGGGCCCCACCGATGGACAAAGGTAAGGGTTCTTATCCGGTGAGGCATACCACTCGTCCTGCATCCCTCTTTGCGTTCCGCCATACTGGCCGACGCGTTCGTAGCTTGTCATATAGTTCCACAATGACCCCGTTTCTACTTCTATCCTCTGGCATGCCGCCGGGTCTGTCGTAGGGACGGCAATCACGTTCCCTCCCCACGTCCAATCCCACTCGGTGTTGTCCTGGCACCTTCCTGCCGCAGGGAAGTGCTCATCGTGCTCGCTGGCGAATGTCATCATGGCAATCGCGATGCTCCTCATATTTTGTTTGCATCTGCTTTCCTTGGCCTTTTCCTTCGCCGTCTGGATAGCCGGTAGCAGAAGCGCCATCAGGATTGACAAAATTGCCATTACATCCAGAAGTTCTATGAGGGTGAAACCCCTCGCTCGCGTCCTTTTCATGGCAAGAGCCTCCTTTCACGGCCGAGAGAAAAACCCAAGAGCCTCGCAGACCGAGGAATGTTCAGGGAGTTTCCCAATGACTTCAACTCAGTATAGTAACCTATAATCTCACTATAAACACTACCACGGCATTATCACGCTGTCAAGGACATCTGAGAATCTTTTTTTCTTCCTTTCAATCGAGATTCTCG
>JABMQX010000642.1 GCA_013203085.1 bacterium
CTCCGACTCTTACCGTGACCAGTGGCGCCCTCACGCTGGACTTGACCGTGGATAAAGCAGTGTTCTCAAAAAACGTGAGGTTTGAAAAACGCGCCGGCGAGCGAACGGTACAGCAACTCCTTGTTGAGGAACTCCACCTCATGCTCGACTCCGGAAAGATCGAGGTCCCACCCGGGAAGGGCGAATAGGCTTTTCCCTCCTTCTTTTTGGTCAAACGCCTGCCGGTGGATGGAGAACCGGGGGAGCAAACAATCATCTCAGGCGACGGCTTTGCAGAAAAGTGTGTAGCCCGACAAAGGCGAAGATGAAGGCGAACAGGAGATAGGGGATTTTGAGGTTCGAGATGCCAGCGATCGCTCCGAAGAAAATCGGCCCGAAAAGCCGACCGGAGGCGAGAAGTGCCTCGTGCACCCCCGCCAGGGAACTTCGGAAAACCGGCTCATGAAGAGTATAGAACAAGCTTGAGAAATAGGCCAGCCCCGAGGCAATGCCGATTACGGCGAACGCGCCCGCAAAAATGGCAGTGTGGTTCGATGTAAAAACAGCAACAAAGGCAGCCGCGATAGCCAACTGTCCTCCCAATAAGAACACCGTTTTGTACCGCCACCTGTGGGTCTTTGCAAGAACCCAGAAGGATAGCAGTTGTCCCAGGTAGATGAAGAAGATGATGCGGCTGACGACCGGTTTGCTCACGTGGAGGGAGTCCCCCAGTTTGGGAAAGAGCGCAAAGATGCCCCCAGCGGAGGCGTACGTCAAGAATATGAAAATCCTCGCCGTTGTAAGGAAGAATTTCTTCTTCCGTAAGGTGCCGGTTTCAGTGGGAGGTTTGTCAAGAGGCGAGGCCCGGTCATCGGGAGAATCCTTGGAACGCAGAAAGGGGGTGCCTGCGATTATCGGCACGAGGCACCCGGCGGCTATCAGAAAAGGAAGGCGAAAGTCCCACTCGTAAAACAAGCCGCATGTGGCCGTCGCCACGGCGTAGCCGCTGCACCACCACAGGTTGAATCGGCTCAAGATTCCGTATAACTGGTCGGGGGCTTTTCCCTGGCCCAGATAATGCTCGAGAGGCGGCCAGAAAAACGCACTAACGATTCCGACCAACACTGCGAGCAAGAGGAATGATGGCATCGAGGCGACCATTCCACTCAGAAGACAGAGAATCAGGAGCAGAGCCGAGCTGACAGCCATGCTGACTCGAGCGTCGAGGGAAGAAAGCCGCCTCGCCAGGAGGAAGCATAGGAGAGAGTAGGGGACAGCGAATGCAGCGCCCAGCACCCCCAGCTCAGCGGGAGAGGCGCCTCCATCAACGGCGCGGAAATTGAGTCCGAGCATAAGAAAGACGACCGTGACATCCATTAGGAACGAGAAGAGATAGATCATATCGGCACTCTGCCAAGCTGTCGAGCCATGTCAGGCAATTGTCAGTTTTGCAATGCGAAGCGCGAGGGCTGTCCGCTACAGGTTTGTTGTCCAAGCGGCGCTTCCCCTCGTTGAAAGGGTTCTTGTAACACGTTGAGGGAACGCCCGTCAACAATGCCTGACAACTATGTACGGCGTCAGGCCTCATTCCTTGCCACTTGACGGCGCGCTTTCGCAGTGGATAACAGGAAAGGGTTACAGATAAGTCTTCGCATTCAGGATTTGCATCACACGCTCGGCGGTCGTCGGGAAAACAACGGTTTTGCCCAGTTTCCTCGCTGAGATGCAAATATTCCCGAGGTATTCTTCGAGGTTGAGAGCGGTTCGTGAGTTTATGTCGTGGAAGAGAATGACGATCTGTTTCTTCCCTGCAGCAACGCACCGACGCATCCCTTTATCAATGTTAAAATTCACCACGTCGACGGAAGGGCTGCCGATGTTGTCGGCGCTGTCAATGTCCCACAGAATCATTTTCAGGTGTTGCCGCCGGTAAACCGCTCTGACGGTGCGATTCCTTTCCCCATACGTCGGCCGCACATAGAGGGATTCACTGCCGGTGAGCTTTCGGATTCTCGCTTTGGCGCGGATCATATCGCTTTCCAAGCCGTTAGTGCCATCAGCGGTGTCGAGAACTCCATTTCTGTTGACATCGTAGGGAGCAACAATGGCGCGAGTGCGATGGCTGGCGTGGTCTGCCGTCGAACCGGTGTGTATCCCGATTATGTGCCCTGCTTGAGCCAACATGGCAATTATGCTTTGTCCTATTGGGGTTGCCCCTCTTCCGGGAGCGTGTGTTTGGATAAAGAAGACCGCTTTTATGTTCGCTTGAACAACATTGTTTTTCAGGTTGTGAAAGACCTTCAGAGTGTGATTCCTGCCATGAACGGGGGGAGCGGCGTGCGGTCCGTCATCAAAGGTGAGCACAACTTCGATGATGTCCTTTTTGGCTCCGCTCGCGGCCGGAGTCGCCGGGCTCTTCGAGCGCGAGGGCACGACCCTCGAAGGGGCAGGGCGCCGGGCGTTTTTGATTCCAGGAGAAGATTGTTTGGCGAAAGGGCGGTTCTTGCTCGCGGAGGGACTCCCCGTTGTGTCGGGGTAGGATGTCCGCCCAGCCGAAGTCGTAACCGCAGGAGAGCAACCCGTCAGAGCCCCACACAAGAGCAGGACAAGACTCAACAACAATGTGTTTGGAATTCCCAGAGGAGGGTGGATCATAAACAACGCCAATTTAATTACTGAAGACCTGCCAAAATGTCTCTACGTTCTCTCAAGAAAGTCATTCTGTTTTCAGTCTGGACACGTTAGCCGGAACTCGTAAGATATTATCCGAAGAGTTGACGGATGGCAACGATTAGTTGTATTATTCCTTGACGATACACGGCGAACGTACAGAGAAGCTTCCTGATGGACCATCGGCCGCGGAGATTGTTGTGCGGGCGGCGTGAACGTCGTTGCTATGGAATGTGATTCCTCTCGCGGCCAACTCTGGCCATAAGACGCCGGTGATGGAATAGCCGATATGTGCTTGCGGGCGAAGGTTCCGGATCGTTCTTGCGACCACGCCTTCGGCGTGGCTGCGTGTGGTTTCTCTCGCTAAGACGCCAGGGTTTTTTCTATCTGGTTTTCGTCGATCCTTTGCAACTTCGCGCCTTTGCGAGGTGTCTCCTGCTTGGCTCTTCGTCTCATGGACAGATGCGTCATCGCGGCGCCGAACGAGCAAAAGCAGGCACCGAGCTGAACACACAATTCCAAACACAAGGATTCTCTGCAAAGGAAGGAGGTACAGAGTGAAAAAGATCGGAGCAGCGTTTATTGCAGTTGTGCTTGCCGCGATGGCGGGGATAGTTCACGCCGACCCCATTGTCGGTGCTGGCGGAAGCACAGGCCCGAAAGGAATGCTTATTATAGAACCCCATTTCATGTACCTCGACTTCAAAGAAAGCTATGACGCTGTGAGAGGCGACTGGGTAGATTTAGGGCCAGGACAAGAACTTGAGTTCGAGATGGCCTTTCTCCAGGTGACTTATGGCATAAGCGAGCGATTCTGGCCCCGGCTCAACATCCC
>JABMQX010000643.1 GCA_013203085.1 bacterium
CCTTGAGGGTAATCGTTACGGGGTCCGGAACGGAATAGACCTGCTGGTCAAGCTGCAAGACGCCGAATCCGAACGGGCGAAGGCAATAGAACACAACGTCATCCACGTACCAACCGGGGTAGAAGAAATCAATCCACTGTTCAGCTTGCAGTCGGAACCTCAGCGAGACGGATTGCTCGCCGTAAGCTGAAAGGTCGAACTGCCATTGTTCCCACGACTTGACGGCGCCGCTGAATGACGCGTGCGGGAGAGGCTGCCAATCGCCCTGTTCCGGTTTTATCTCGACTATTCCGGCGCCTTCGTCCAAGAAATACTCATTGATGTTGTACCAATGCCAAAAGCCAAGCTGCGAGCCACTCTTCAGCTCGACCGCCGGACTGAAGAGGCTTGCATCCATTTGACCGGGGTAGGTGCCGGTGAGGTCGGTCGCCCAGCAATCCGAAGAAGAGTGCGCCGCCATCACACCATACTCCGGCTTGCCCCACTGCCAGACATCGCCTAAACCCTGGTGAGTCCAACCCAGGTCCGTTCTATCAAAGCCGTCGCGGAAAAATTCCCACCGCACCATGGTCTCGATTCGATAGCAGGAGCCCCCGTTGTCATCCACAGCGACGTTCCCTGGCCGATCGGCCGAGGAAATCCTGAAATAGTAGGCCACATTTTCCGAAAGACCCGTAATCTGAGCCGAATGCTGTTCAGAATAGGAGCTTTCGCTCACGGTTCGATCGAAGGGGCCGGAGGGCGATTCCGCGTAGCTTACCGTGCCAACAGCCTCAACATCCGTTGTCCAGGTCACCAAAGCCGAGCTATCGGTCACCTGGGTGAAGTTGACCCCGCTGATGAGAGGGGGTGTCGTGTCCAACTGAGCCGTCGCCACCACGTCAGCCGGGGCTCCGTCGCCGTTGTCTTCGTCAAAATATTCCGCCGTGATTGAATCGCCGGGGGCCACCTGGAGGTATTCATCGCCAACAACCGCAGGGCCACCCTTGAGGTACACTTCTCCCACGAAGCGCCCCGAGGAAACGTCTGTTTCGACAAGCTCGACGGTCATGGATTCCAGTGAACTCGAAAGGGAAATGAGATACGCGTCCCTGACCGAAGGGTCGGCATTCAGATGACCATCTATCAGGGTGAGAACAACCCGTACGTTCAGGCTGTAGCTCAGTTGGTCGAAGACGAGTGTGCCCTGACCATAAGGCACCACATCTGAGACCGAAACATCGTCAACGTACCATCCCGCGTAATAGTAAATCACGATATCCGCTTCCTCCGACCAGAGGCGAAACCTTATCTTGACCCTCTGGCCTGCCCACGCCGAAAGGTCAATGGTCTCTTGAATCCAGTCTTCACTCGCCCCGGCGTACGATGATTCATCGGAAGCGCTTGACCAAGTTTCGCCGTCCGCTGACACCTCTACCGCCCCGAAAGCCCCTTCCCACCCGAGCTCATCTATGCTGTACCAATGCCAGAACCGCAGTTGCGGATTCTCCGGAAGCGTCACCCAATCACTCGTCAGACTGACATCGCAATTGATCGGATAGAATCCATCCGGGTCCGTTGCCCAGCAATTGGGCGGAGAATGAGCCGCGAGGGGGCCGAAACTCGGAGAGCCAAGTTCCCAGACCTCGTCCGCAGAAAAGACCCACTCCGAGAGGTGCTCGTCAAAATCGTTTGCCGCAACGACAACTTCAGCTTTCGTGCCGAAGGAAAAATCGCTGGCGGGAGAAGAATAGGTCGCAGAGTTCCCTGCTTCATCGGTGACGGTGATTCGGAAACGATACAAGGAGTTGCCCACCAACCCCGGAAGCAGGAACTCTCGGTGAGCGGACTGACGGGATGACATCTGGGATTGCTCTTCACCGTCGGGAGCCGAGTAGGCAATTTCGGCAACGGCGGTCGGCTCGGTGGTGAAGCTGATTGCAGCGCGGTCGGTGGATAGCCTTGTGATAGCCACGTCCGCAATGGATGGCGGCGTCAGATCAACAACAGATCTTGCCTCGATGACCGTGCCGGGGGACAATGTCCCTCCCTCGACGTCTTCGTAGGAAATGATGACAACATCGCCTTCGCTGACCTGAATCACGCCATCGCCCGTTACAGGCGAGGCGGCGTCGAGAAAAACATTTCCGGAAAATACTCCGGTGTTCGGGCCGGTCTCGGTCAGCAGGAGGGTTTCAGGGCTGTCGTCGGTGGTGCTGCGCCCCGTCACTTCAGCGACCTCGGCGCTGTTCGGATCGAGGTTCGAGTTCGCGTCAATCAACGTGACCTCGAGAGGCACGGCAGTAGTGCAGTAGAGCCTGCCGAGCGTCAAGGTCGCTTCGCCATAGGGCTTCGTGGAGGAGACAACAACGTCGTCAATGTACCATCCGGCGTACTGATACTCCGGGCCGAGATAGTCGAACCAAGAATCAGCCCATAGATGGAATCTGATCCGCACTATTTCGCCAGCGAAGGAAGAGAGATCAATCTCCGCTTCAACCCAGCCGAACGACGAGCCTGTGTACGCGCCATTCGGGTCGGGGGTGACATTTTGCCAGCCGCCGCCGTCGGTGGAGACCTCCACGTAAGCGTAGTCGTGGATGTCGAAGACCGGGTCCGCGAGAAGGTCATGCCAATGCCAGAACGTAAGCTTCGCTGATGAATCCACGCTTATTTCGGGCGAGACGAGGTATTCGTTCCAGAAATCCCCGAAAATGAAGTCGTCGTGTTCGAGGTATCCGTTGAGGCGTGTGCCGAGGCAGAAATCGCCCGAATGCGCGAAGGCGGGGCCATCCTCATAAGTCGGCGAGCCGTATTCCCATTGGTCGGCATCGCCGTAATGCGTCCATCCTCCCTCTCCACCTTCCATGTCGTCCCGAAAGCGAAGAACAGTATAGCGAGTGTGAAAGACGTAGAGTTGCCCGCCGTTGTCATCGCTGGTCTGATTCCCCGCCCGATCTCGAGCATGGACCGCAAAATAGTACGTTTGGTTTTCGGAAAGACCGTGCAGAGTTATGGAATGAGATTCGGCGAGCGTTCGGTCAACCAGCGAAGACCCCAGCGGCACAGCCCCCCCGTATTCCACTGAGCCAGTTGTCGCCTCCGAGCAGGACCACATGATGGTCGCGGAATCGTTCGTGATTTCGGTTACCGATACGTCCGAAATGAGCGGGGCACTCAGGTCAACGGACGCCGTTGCCAGGACTTCTCTGCTTCCCTCGCCGCCGTAATCGGAGTCGTTGTGTCTCACCAAGATCGTGTCTCCGTCGGAAACGTTCAGAGTCGCCCCATCTCCTGCGGATGAACTCAACTCAACCGAACCATGAAAAACGTGCGGGGATAGTTCCGAGGGATAAAGGATAACTGTAACGCCGGCCGGGTCCGAATCCGAGGTTACGCTGATGGAAACAGAGGACGACGCCCCGAGACCGGTGTCTATCAGCGTCACCGTTGAGGTGGTATCGGCTTCGCCGTAGATTTCCTTGTCAAGGGACAGGGCAGCTCGGCCCGTCGCCCCCCCGCAAGCAACGACAAGGGCATAAGGCTGAGGACCCTCGGGAACATTCGTCCCGGAGATGGTAATGCCGTAGATTCCGGGCCGGGGCGAGGGGATGTTCACAGCCTCAAGGTTGTTCAGGTCATCGGGTCCCTCCTTCCCGTTGGGATAGATGCTTTGCCCTCCCGGTGCTGTTACAGTCATGTCCAGGTCATTCACAAGAGCGATAGCCGCGGCCGGGGATGCGGGAAAATCGGAATAGGTCATCGTGGCTCGGAATGGCACATCGGAATCTCCCACAACATATCGGTAGGTCTCGGAC
>JABMQX010000065.1 GCA_013203085.1 bacterium
GGGTCTCGCCCTCTTGTTTTTCTCTCCTCCTTCGCGCCTTTGCGAGAGATTTCCTCTCTCCCCTCTTCTCTCGCTAAGACGCCAAGCGTCCTCTCCATCTGATTTCCTCTCATTCTTCGCGCCTTTGCGTCTTTGCGTCTTCGCGAGAGGCTTCCTCTCTCCTGTCTTTTCTCGCCAAGCGTCCTCGCCATCCTCTTTAAGCAGTTGGAAATATGGGCAAAACAGCATATTATTGACGCCGATAAAGGATGGTGGGAGGCGGCAGAAGCCTCGCTGAGGCGAGGGAGAGTCCTGGTAACCGCATAAGAGAAAGGAAGAAGGAAGATGAGAAGATGGAAGGTTCTGGCAGTGGTCGCCCTTGTCGCTTTGTCCTCGGCGAGTTTGGGGATGGCAAGCCTGGGGAAGAGAACTTCGCCGAAGAAATCGAAAGCTAAGGCGAAAAGAGTGCTCCACGTGGTGGCTTTCAAGTTCAAGGAAGAGGCGACAAAGGAGCAGATTGACAAAGTGTGCAGGGATTTCAGGACCCTGAAAAAGAAAATCCCGGAGATTCTCAGCTATAAGGCAGGGGTCAACAACAGCCCCGAGAAACTCAACAAGGGGTTCAAACATTGCTTTATTCTGAGTTTCAAGGACGTGAAGGCGAGAGACGCCTACCTGATTCACCCGGCGCATAAGGAGTTCGGCGAAAGTCTGGGAGGGCTGATCGCCGACGTCTTCGTCGTAGATTTCGAGACGTAGTGAGAGTCCGAGCCCCGCAGACGGTTTGTCGGGGGTGTGGCTGTATTTCCGTGGAATGCCAGGCGCGCCGGTTCCACCGAGCCCATAGGACGCTTTTCAGCGTCGGGGAGACCCACGACCTCACCACTGCCGGGCTTCAGCCGACACACATTTAGACACGGTCTTTAGTCCGTGGTAACTCATGCGCCATAGTCTCTTTCGGCAGCCGGCTTCAGCCGGGCTTCTTGATCAGGGGATTCATCCGAATTCTGCCACGGATGTACAGCCGCACCCGTCGGTTGACACGAGCAAGGCGTACGATATATGATCTGAACTGGATGCAGAAAAGGTCCCGCGGGTTCGGACAATTGAGAAAGTGATGACAGTGGTCAAACGAATGAACGGACAGAACGGAACTTTTGCCAACGCCGGACCGAATATGCGCCTTTACGCATCCGAGGAGGCGTTTTTCGACGGGTCCGCCTCCAGAGGGAAAGGTTTGCGTTTCTGCTGGGATTTCGACGAGGCGGACACGACGCAGAACGATGCCTTCGGGAAAACCGCTACACATGTGTATCGGAAGCCGGGGGGATATGTGGCGAGATTGACGGTCGTGGATGAATCGGAGAATATCTCGTCGGACAGTTGTTTCGTGGAGGTTCTCACGCCGCCGTCGCAAGGGGTGGCTCTTGTCGATCGGTTCCCGAAGGGATACATGGGGCAGGTCTATCAATCGGGTAATACCTTCAGGTGCCATCTCATAGAAAGCGCAGCGTGGTACGGTCGGCTCGACAACTGCGCCGGCAAGGAAATCACTTTGAGAATCTTCGGCTACGGCAAACACGTTCCGCCGCCGCCTTCCGTTACGATGGTGAGCAACGACCGGACGTTCTCAAAATGGTTCAAGGCTGTCGCCACACACTCCTTTCTGGAAGGGGAATGGAAAGTGTTGGAGGATGCGAGCTATCGGTACGAGGCGGCGAAAGAGTGCATGGAGATAACCTTCAAGCCGGATCAGGACCCCTTGTACGTCTCATGGTCGTTGGTCTACACACCTCAGCATCTTCGCCAGTTCCTCGGGAAGGTTTACCTGATGGACTGCGTAACCGTGGAACGGATCGGAAGCAGTGTCGAGAAGCGGCCGATCTACCTGGTCACGATCGGCGACCAGGAGGCGGTCCGAGAGGGAAAGCCCGCCGTGTGGATTGCCGCACAGCAGCACGGTTACGAGATGGGCGGGGGACCTATCTGCGAAGGCATGATGGACTTCCTCGTTTCCGACGACCCCCTCGCGCTGGAGGCGAAGCGAGAGCTCGTATGGCAGATTGTCCCCATGGTCAATCCCGACGCCATGAGCCGGCCATGGTTTCGATACAATGCCCATGGCATTGACTTGAACCGGAACTGGGACGCTTTCGATAGCGGATCCGGGCACGATGCGGAATGTCCTGAGCCGGAGGTGGAGGCCGTTAAGAACACCGTCGGGGAATGGGTTCGGAGAGGGGGGGAAATCGCTGCGGGTCTCGACATCCACGACTATCCCGCAAGCGTCAACGGCGTTGAGTTGCTTATCCCGCCGGGACCCCATACCCAGAGGGAATTCACGCAGAGTCTCATCCGTGAAATCTCCCCCGGCAAGTTCCCTCATGCGATAGCCAAAGCAAACAACTCGACGGACCCGGGAACGTTCTGCAATTGGCTGCTTTCGGCATTCAACGGGTGTTGTGCCTTCACCCTCGAGGTGGCTCTGGGGGGATTCGGCCCCCGCAACTCACCGCGAAAATATGCCGCTGTGCCCAGGAATCTGACCGCCGTGGGGAGGTCCTTTGCGAGCGCGATTTACAGGGCTTATCGGGATAGCCAGGGGTAGCCTTTGAAGGATTTGAACACAGGATGAACAGGATTAACACGCTCTCGTGTATCCTGTTACCCGGTCAAGGAACGGGAGGCGGAATGGAAGCATTTAGCGCCCACTCAGGACTGAACGTTTCAGGAGGTTGGACGTTTTCATGAGAGAAAAAGACCTGCTCAGCAGGCGTGAGTTCATAAAGACGCTCGCTGTCGGCGTGGGAATCGCGGGAACTGGAACTGCCGGTCTCACCGCGGTCATAAAGGCAGCAGGGTCGAGTGGAAAATTGAGCTTGAGCAGAGCCGGCAGAGGGAACTTTGCAGCCGAGAACAATCACTGCCGGGTCTGCGAGAAAGCGCTTGACTGTGGGACATACAGAATTCATTCTTCCTGCAGTGCATTCCAGCTCAAGGTAGAGACACAATAGGGAGGCGCTGATGAAAAAAGTCAGATATGTTTTCTTCATCACGGTCGTTCTGGCGTTTCTTTGCGGTTGCGCCTTTACACCGCAGCAAGCGACGCTAAGGCCTGTAGTTACGGTTGCCGAAACAAACATTGGTACCGGTGTCGAGATTGGGGTTAAGGTGCTTGACGAGCGTCCGGATGAGCTGCTTGGTCACCGAGGCAGCGCATATGGGTCGGCTGCCAAAATTACAACTGATCAAGACGTGGCAGCGATATTTTATAGGGAGATTGTGGAAGGCTTGAAGAAAAACGGCTTTAGTCCCGTGGCGTATGCGGAGGATTTCCCAAGAACGCTCAAGGTAGAGATTCGTTCGATCAAATACGACACCTCCACCGGCTTCTGGACAGGCGGAGTTCATACAACGGCGGCCATTAAAGCCCTGGCTACGAACAGCGAGGAAACATACGAAAACTTTTACCGCTTTCAAAGTGAGAAGCGCGTGGTATTCGTTCCCAGTGCTAAAACAAATGCTCGCCTCATTAACGAAACCGTATCACAGGTGCTGAACAAACTGTTTAATGACCAGGACTTGATGGCATTCCTGGCGAGATAATCACGTGAAATAGATAGCCTGACGCAGTGCCCTGCGCCGAGGCGCCTTCGCGGGTCGTTGAGCGTGGACGTTACACGGATTCGATTTTTCTCATGTCGTCAGCAATGAGTTATATTCCGAAGTCACGACTACATGCCACGCCTGCGTCGTTGAGCTTAACCCTTAAGGCGGTTTGGCCATCGGGTGATTTGAACGCAGGACCATCGCCCTAAACCTCCACCTCGGCGCGGACTTCCGCGATTCCGCTGTTCTCCTCGAGAATCGGGTCCACGACATCTTTCAGGAACTGTTCGACCTGCTGCGGAGCCCTACCGACGAACTCGGAGGGGTCCATTATCCTCGATACGTCATCAGCCGTCATCTTGAAAGATTGGTCTGCGGCGATCATTTCCAGAAGCCTGTTTTCCTCACCCCGCTTCACCTCGGCGGCAGCTTGCCTCGCATATTCTCTGATCTTCTCGTGAAGAACCTGACGGTCTCCGCCCCGTTTGACGGCTTCCATCAGGATATTCTCCGTGGCCATGAAAGGCAGCTCGCTGGCGAGTCTTTTGCCGATCATTGCCGGGTAAACTCTCATGCCGCCAACCACGTTGAGGTATATGGTCAAAATGGCGTCGCAGCTCAAAAATGCTTCTGGTATGACCATTCTGCGAGCCGCGGAATCGTCGAGCGTTCGCTCGAGCCACTGAGTCGCTGCCGTCGTCTGCGCCACGTGGGACAGGTGGATCAGGTACCGGGAGAGGGAGGTCATCCGCTCGCACCGCATAGGATTTCTCTTGTAAGCCATTGAGGAGGAGCCGACCTGTTTCTCCTCGAAGGGCTCCTCGATTTCCCTGAGGTTGCTGAGGAGCCGAACGTCTGTGGCGAACTTGGAGGCGCTCTGGGCGATGCCGCTCAGAACGTCAAGAATCCGGCAGTCAATTTTCCGTGAATAGGTTTGCCCTGTAACAGGTAGGACCGGCTCGAAACCGATTTCCTTAGCGAGGAGCTCGTCGAGGCGTCCGACTTTCTGCTTGTCGCCATCGAAGATTCTCATGAAGCTCGCCTGCGTTCCGGTGGCGCCTTTCGCACCTCGGAACGGCAGAGTTCGCAGTCGCCAGACTAAGTCGCGGTAGTCGGAGATGAGGTCCTGCAGCCACATTGAGGCGCGCTTGCCGACTGTGGTGGGTTGAGCGGGCTGAAAATGAGTGAAACCCAGAGTGGGAAGAGAAGCGTGCTCCCCGGCAAAGGAAGCAAGCTTTCTGATGACGCTGAGGAGGAGGGTCCTGATGCGCCTCATCCCCTCCCGCATCTGGATGAGGTCCGTATTGTCTCCGACGAAAGCGCTGGTGGCGCCGAGGTGAATGATGGGCCGGGCTTTCGGACATTGAACCCCATAGGCATAGATGTGTGCCACGACATCGTGTCGAACTTCCTTTTCTCTCTCCCACGCCGTCTCGAAGTTGATCTCGTCCTTTTTCGACTCAAGCTCCCTGATTTGCTCGTCGGTTATGTTGACGCCAAGCTCTTTCTCGGCTTTCGCCAGAGCAATCCAGAGCCTTCGCCACGTCCGGAACTTGAACTCAGGAGAGAAAATGTAAGACATTTCCTTGCTGGCGTACCGTTCGATCAAAGGATTCCGATATTCGTTCATCTTCTTCTGGGCCTTCCAATAATACTATGAGCACGTCGCCGCTCTTTGAGTACCGGTAGAAGCATTCTGGTCTAAAATCCTCCTCAATACGTTGGAGTTTACCACAACCCCCGCCCTTCTTCCGCCGTTTTTTCGATGAGTATTCCGGGGTCAACGCCTCCACCCTCCTGCTGCAACGAAGTTACCCCCATCGCACCGATAGCTGAGGCATTACGAAAAAAGCGAAAATTCATCTTGGCGCGGGCGTTGGCTATGGTTACTATGGCATCATGAAACTGGAAGTTGCCTGATGCCGCCGAACTGCATTGGCGCGCTCCGGGACGATATGATGGAAAGTAAGGCTGTGTGAGAGGGTCCATCTCGTCGTTTTCCCAAGTGGGGGGGATGGGAAAAGTGACGCCCAAGCCGGAAATGTCGGATACCCGGAGAACTTAGCGGTTTCGTGAACTGAAATGATGCCGGGGGAAAGCTGCTTGATAGTTTGCAGGCAGTATTTCCCTTTTTTCGTCTTTGGGCGAAGGAAGCGTTTGATCTTTCCGTCAATCGCTGCGGCGTGGGAGTAGTTCAAGGGGCTCCTCCGGGAGGAAAGGCGCCTGTGGGATGATCATCCTGATGAACGCAATCCGAAGACCCGAGTTCTACGGCAGACAGTGTGATGGTGGAGGTCATCAGTAATGGCAAGCGTACTGGTGGTTGACGACGAAAAGGAAATCAGGGAGCTTCTTGCGGACATCCTGCGACAGAGAGGGTACGAAACCTCGGTCGCGGGCGATGGTGGGTCCGCCCTGAAGCAAGTCAAGAAGTTATGGCCCGACCTTGTCGTTCTGGACTTCAGGCTTCCGGACATGGATGGTATTGAGGTCTTGTCGAAGATAAAAACCCTTCATCCAAGTGCGCAGGTTGTGATCTTAACGGGACATGGCGATATAGAGCTTGCCGTACGGGCGATGAGGTCCGGGGCGCATGATTTTCTGAGCAAGCCGATCGA
>JABMQX010000644.1 GCA_013203085.1 bacterium
AACGTCGTCGCCGAACCTGGCCTGGTACGCTACATCAAAGATTATGTTTCCTATTGATATTCCGGTGCCCAGGCTTGCTCCGTAAATGTCGTCGGGACCTTCCACTCCCGGTTGCTGTTCGAGAAAGACACCTGCACGCACGGGTATAACGGTTTTCTTTAGAATGAAAAGGTACTCGGCGCCGAGCCTCGCCGCCCACGTGTCCTTGACGGGATCGAGCCTTCCGTCATCGTCCGTAGTGTCGTGATTGATGGGGTTGACTTCGGTGCCATCTTCTTTTCGGAATACAAACCGTGACCAGTCCGTCCAGCTCAGGTCAGCAGCGACACTGAAGGCATCCGAGAATCGGTAGGCGGCGCCCAATCCCAGAGTCAGCGGAAAATCATATTCCACGTTGCTCTCGACGGGGGGAATCTCTTCGTACGGGCTGGGGGAGAATGTCACTTTACCGTCCTGGTCAACGCTTCGGGTAGGCTTCGCTTTGAGCGTGACTTTCTCTTTCATATCCAGCGTGTAGGGAAGGTCGGCTGTGAATCCGAGGGTCAACTTTCCGGTAACATTCCACAAGCCGCCGAGGGTCAAATTGGCGCCTTCGACGTCTGAGAATTCTTTCCATTCGGACTGTTCGCCTTCGGAGTAAACTCGCATCGGTTCCGGCTGCATCGCCGAACTCAGTCCGAGGAGCCTCATCCTGATGTCAACCTCCTGCTGCCAGCGGACATCCGTTCTCTCGGTGAAGGTGTTGCTTTCAGTGAGGCCGTTCTTGTAAAAGTTCAGCGCCGCGCCGAAAGATAGCCTCGGGGTGATTTGAACGGCAAGAGCGGGCGTTATGGCATATATGCTGCCGTCCTGGTCGAAATCAATTTCGGAAGTCATCTTGGAGCTTACCGCCGTTCTCAGGGCAAGTCCGCCCGGGAGATTCTCGGTACTCACGTCTCTGGAACCGCTGACGTGGTCGAAGTGGAGACTGCGGTCGAAACTATAGACCTGCTGATAGTTGAATGACGCAACGAAGTTCGTGTTGAAGACCCTGAAGGGAAAGACTCCGCTCAGGTAGTTGATGTCTGTCGAGGTCATGTCGCCGGGGGCGACCCCGAGCCCGGGGTCCGTGGAGAAGAAGTCCTCGCTCCGGGAGAGGTATGACATAACCCCTGAAATTTCCGGTCTCTCCAGTTGAATCAGCCCGGCGGGATTCCATGAAGCGGCAGTGGCGTCGTCAGCAATGGCGGTAAAAGCGCTCATCCCCAAAGCCCTCGCCCCCGAACCCACAGGACGAGGAGCGGAAGAGATGGATACCGGAGTCACCACGACGCTCTTGAGCCTCTCGATGTCCGACTCCTGCCCCTGGGCGATTCCCAGCATCGCTGATACCGCGGCAATGGCGGCGATCATCCCCGTTAAAGCTCTCTTTCTTTTCGGCAGTAGTCTTGGCGTCATCGTGGGGCCTCTTGTCCTTTCGCGGCTTATCTCGCGCCGGGCGTTCCGGCCGATTGTTTCCACTCCTCCTTATTTCGTGATGACCGGGTCATTGGAGTTAACCAGGGAGGTGCTATTCTCGACCGAGAAGGCAGCGAAGCACGATTGCGGCTGAACAGTCTGAACCCTCGCTTCCAGAGTCTTCCCGGAAACCTTGATGATTCTCAATCCGCCGGAGTCGCCTTCCCGGTCTTCTTTAAGAATCAGGTATTTCATTCCTGCCCATATTCCGTCCACGATTCCGTTATCAATGAAGACGCCGCTATCGGTTACGCGGGTCACCCTTCCTCTGACTGTGGGGAAATGCTGTCTGAATTTGAGAACCAGTCCATCCATCAGCCACTTGAGCTCGTCTCGGTTCTTATCTTCCCCATAGACATCGGCAAAGAAGACGATCTCGGAGGTTTCGGTGTCCACCAGCCAGAGGTCCACGGTGATGGAGCGGCCATCTTCGATGGTCTTGCCATAAAGGATTCCTTCGGCGGTTCGAATGCGGCCGATGCGGATGGCTGTTGCTTTGTCTGCAAGCTCCGAGTTTCCGATTTTCAGCTCGGTCAATAGGGTTCTGAAAACGGTTTCCTCCCTTTCGACAAAGTTGAATCGTTCACTCTGGAGGAAACTGCCGAGAAGCAGGCCGTATATCTGGCTCGTAGCAGTCCTCGCGGACCCGTTCTCCTGCAAAGGCAATAAAGCCAGCGTCAGCCTCGCTTCCACCCTGAGGGGCTCTTGGATTCTCCTCTCGACGCGGAAACTCTTTTCCGTCCTGTTGCCGGCCTTATCAACGGCAACCACCGTAAATTCGTTCACCCCTTCTACGAGATCGGCTCGGTAGGTGAAGTATTTGACCAGAACACCGGTCCTCGGCCCCAGGATATCCTCCCTGTTGACAGAGAGTACGGCAAGCCTCCCATTATCGCGTGCAAGACCGTCGAAAATGAACTGGTCGCCGTAGATGATACGGCCTTCGCTGATGTTGCGGAGAGAAATGACCGGCGGAGTCCGGTCGCCGGTTCTTCCTGCGCCGCTTTGAGCGAATAAGATTCCGCCGGAATCCGTGATTCGCTCCGGGCCGCACATTGCCAGGAGAATCGGACGCAAGGCTCCTTCTCCGGTCGGCTCAAGCATATCTGCGGAGATGCTGACTCGGGCGGATGTCGTGTTGCCGGCGAGGTCTGTGACTTCTATTGTGATCGTATCTCCCACCTCGGCATCGAGGCTGAAGTCTATCGCAGCCAGGGAGCCTTTAATGGCACGACGCCGACCTTCTATGACCAACTCAGAAATGCCGACATTGTCGGTGACGACTCCGCTAACGGCGACAGTGCCCACACTCTTCTCCACAACATCCTCGATAGCTACGGACGGGTATTGCATATCAACGTTCAGGAGCAATCTCTTCTGTGAAGATTTCCCGATAAGGTCAACTGCTTCGACCAAAACCTC
>JABMQX010000645.1 GCA_013203085.1 bacterium
ATGAAGGCGTACCCGAGCACGTTCTTTCCTATCAGCAACGCCACTCGTACTACTGAATGTTGACCAGCCCGCTGCTTCCTATGACGCTTTCTATGTGCAAAATAGTCAAAGGGGATTCGAGCTACCAACAAGGGAACAACGATCGGCGACGCAATGAACATCACGACTGATCCGCCGGCTATCCACCAGAGTGCTGCCTCGTGACTTTGAATCCACTCGACCACGCGGGTTACCTCGCGCTGGCATAGCATGACTATGGTTAAGGAACTTCCGCTTCTCGCGGCGCGTGAGGCGGCGCCATCGGCCTAACATGCACGACTGACAGGGGCCATCACACGGGGCCTGTGGCGCGTTTTGTTGAGCCCTTATCACTTAAGCGGGTCGATCTTTTCAAGGGGCCTCACCCACTGGTTCGGTGTGCAAGTAGCCTCAGGAGGCGTGGAGCAGCGACTCCTCTACCGCATGAGGAAGTTCAATCGCAATGAAGCAGGAGGCGGGGTAGAGGTAGTCTTCTCCGCTCTCATCAACCACGCGTAGATCGCCGTTAGCCTTTGCCTCGTCGTCTCGTACCACCCGGTAAATCTTATGGAGCTCGAGCGAAGCCGGGTAGTCGGCGTTCTTGATGCACACCACAAACTGCGGAGTGCCACTACTGGTGCTCTTTTCCATAGCTTAGTCCAGGTAACGTTTTCGTTTCAGTTCCTTTCTCCCAATACCGTGGGCCTGGTACTAATGAAGCTCGGCGAGCCTCACACGACCGTTGGGGAGACGGATGCGCGCAGTCCCCTTCATCTTCCGCCATCTGCCCTCGCCGTAGATCCGACGAAGCCGGGCAACTTCCCGGATTCCACGCCCACGGGCAATCGTCTCGGTGTCCGTAATGTCGCCGAGAATCTCGAAGTCCATGACCAACTATTCTGCCACAGTGCCGGTAATAATTCAAGAAATGCCGAACGCTTTGGACCACACGCGAGGGCGACCCGAAGAGCGCCACCGCCGCACCTTACCCTCGCCAAAGGCACCAGGACTCCCTGGCCGCGGGAAGGCCCCGGCGGTGGAGCCCAGGACCCTGGAGAACCTCGTTTCCACCGTCATCCCCGCCTGTGCCGCGCTGCCTCGCGGCAGCTACGCGCTCCCGGAAAAGGTTGACCGGGCAACTGCACCCTCCCTCCGCATACGAAGCCGCGTGCCTGGCCCAACGTCATGCATCAGCGCCCGGGTGGCCCCCGCCGCGCCGGGGTTACCCCGTACCGCGCATGCCATTGTCCGGCCCTCCTGTCGTGGCGTCTGTGGACCCACTCCGGCAGCGCCGAATATATATTGTGACGCCGATGAGAGCGACTCCCAGTAAGCTGAAGTGGCCCGTTCGCCACAGCTTCTTCTCATTTCGCGCAAGCGGTGTGTCGCGAATCTCCCGGTAACGTGTTTCACTGTAGAGCCATCGAGCGACTCCGCCGTGCCATGAGCATGCCCCGCGACCTGTGGCGTAGCTTCTCGATCCGTCACGGCAGATAGCACCTGTCCTTCGGCCCACGTAAACTTGGTACGATTCAACTCCTGTCTGGGCCTTGCCAACGGCAGCGAGTAAGTACAGTGTGACGGGCAAAAGAAGAAATGTAGCTGGAATTGCTTTCATCGAACGTCGAAATATGGTTTATGTTGTTTCTTCACAACACCTTTAGGCGGTGCCCGCGTCGGCCCCGCCTTGAGCGGGGACGCCGTCGTCCCGGGGGGCAAGACCCTGGAGGATTTGGTCTGTATCGTCACCTTTGCCTGCGCCAGCGTGCGTCGCGGCAGGCGAGCGCTCCGGGAAACCGTTCATCACAGAACTGCGGCGTCTGGCTGAATATGAGGCGGCGCGTGCTCCGGGACTCGCGTCCGGCCGGTGCGCTGCTTTGGCGCCAACGCACGGGGCCCTGCAGCACGCACTTAGGCTACGCCCTGCTCGCTCATATTCCCGGGTATGGTACGTCACTGGGCCAGGTCCCGCCGTCGTGGATAGCCTCCTCACAGAGGCGCGTGAAGGGTAAGAGGTCTTTCTCGTACTTTTCCACCGCAGACACTGTCATCAAAAGGCCCGCGGCTATCGCGTCGATGGCCATCGCGAGGAGTTTGACATCTTTACCGAAGGGGCGGTCCACGTACCGAATCTCTTGCGCGCTGTCATCGACACGACCATACGCCGCATGCATGCCGAAGTAATTAGGATGAGCAAACTCGGATAGTGTGTCGTAGAACCAGCGTAGTCTTGGGAATTCCCTCTTGTTCAGCCGATCAATGATCGTCAGCACGTTGGGTGCGGGGTAGTTTTCAGGATCACCCCCGCATGCCGGCGACTTCACACCAAGCAAGGCCTTCGTTATTCGGTCCTCGAAATCATCGAGTGCCGCTTTGTCCTGTTCCTTGACTATCCGGTCTGTGCGTGCCCAGAATTCCCACAGGAGGCATGCGGTCTCCAGTACAGCTCGACCAGTGAGAAATAGGGGAGCGAACAGCTCCGCGTTGAACGACTCCACGAACGAGGCCGTGAGCTCCATGTTTCGACGCAGGCCAACCTGAAGCAAGGCTTGCGCTTCCAAGGGGACCTTCGTCACCGGGGATACCTCGCTGGCTCGAGACACGGTAATCTGGGCAGCCTTGCCCCGCTCGAGCTGCTCCTCCACTGCGTCGTAGTCAAGGCCGCGGTAGCTGTTGCGTAGCTCATCATCGAAAGTTTTCATACGTCACGTCGGCCAACTATGGTTTACGTAGTTTCTTGATAACATCTTTAGGCCGCGCGCGTGTCGGCCTAACTCCCCCCTGTTCCTCGCCTTCAGCTTTCGTATTCTCAAGGGCTTGCCCACGCGCGACGGGTTTGCACCTTGGGAGTCCCTCGTGCGTTCGGACATGAAGTCTCGTGCTTGACCGAAGGGTGCGCCTTACCTTCGCCGAGCCCGGCGCGGGCTGGCCCTACGTGCCCAGCGACGCGTTGGAGGGTCTATTTAGTCTTGTCCAGTGCCTCCTCGACACCCAGGATTCGTTTACGCATCTCTTTAGCGCAGTAGTAGAGATAGCTGACGGACTGGTCGATCTCCCTCGCAAGCTGCTCTCGTTCTGGCTGCTTCGTGGCCGTCTTGAATCTCTTGAGGCGGTTCGAGATCATTGTCTTGGATCCCTGCCAACTCATCGCTCCCGTCGCCCAACAGAATTCCTGGATGTCCTGCCAAGTGCAGGTTCCGCCGACCTCGCGGGCGATTGTGTGCATTTTCTCGCCCTTCGTGATCATGTACTGGATCTTGTCCTTCTGCCGGTCGGTGAATTGCATAACCTCTCCCTTTGTTTATGTTCTCCTGGCGTGGGACTGTGGTTTATGTAGTTTCTTCATAAAACCTTCAGGCCGCGTGTGTCGGCCTAACAGGCCTCGGTTCTTCGGCTTGAACTTTCGTACTCTCAAGGGCTTGCCCAGCCCTCACGGGTTTCTACCTCGGAAGTGCGCCCTCCGTCCAGATGCCAAGCCAAGTGTTAGGCCCAAGTGCGCCTGTCGGCCTCGCGGCGCTAGCTGCGTAATCTTCCACGCGCTTGTCCGAGCCTCAGTCTTCTCTGATCTCCTTGATCACGTCTCCAACCGGCCGGCTGAGTACGTCATCAACTGTCGAGATGTTTCTCGACCGCGCAAGGTGCGAGATCTGTTTCTGCACGTCTTTTGAAAGCGTGAAGATGTAGGCGCGACTGCAACCGATGTCCGCCATCTTGCCTGCGAGAACGAAAACGTCGTTGGTCTTGATCTCTCCGGTCTTGCATTCGCCGAATATCCTGAGGTTTGAGGTTTTGGATTCGGCGATATTGTCGATTTCGTGCAGACATCCCGAATGGCCGAGAACATGCACTCCGCACAGGGTCTGGAAGTTCTTCTTGCGGAGCAGGTAGTCGACTCCATGCTCAAACCAGTAGTTGTTGGCTATAAAGGCGCGCAGTCGGGGGTCGAAGAAGGCGATAGGTTCTTTCCGGATGTCCGACACACGAGTGATCTTGACTCCACACGCACAGGTGGTGTTCATGAACCTGTTTCTCGATACGATGTTGTGGCATCGCTTGCAGATGAACAAGGTTGAGGAGGTGAGGATTTCCAGGAACTGGTTCCGTGGCTCCTCGAATCTAGAGAGAGTGTTCTGGATCTCACTGGACTTGCGCTTGATCTGAGTGATCAGTCCCTTGTACATCTCGGACTTCAGTTCCAGGAGGGTCTTGTTGAATTCCTCCTCTTCTTTCTTGTTCTTGAACTTCGGCTGAGACCCATGGACATACAGCAGGCGGCGCAGCTGCAGGAATCTCCGGGCAGCAATCCGGCGCCCGGAAACGGGCAACCGCAGTGGGCGGTAGATGAAAGGGGAATCCTCCTTGAACGCCCGCATCATTTCCTCGATTTCGTCGCTCTTCTTTTGAATCCGCGTGAAAACACGGTGGAAGTCGGGATCAAGAAGCAGCTTCGATTTGATGAAGCTGTAGACCGTGGGGCTTTGTTCCATCTCTTCGCGCGCCTGGGTTTTCTCAAGCATGAGCGGAGGTAAATTCAGGTTCGGAGGGTTATGCAGGTACATGGTTCTCCTCCTTATTTAGTCCAACAATGATCATACACTCTGCAGAAACCCGCGAACGGGGCCCACTTTCTTCTGCATAAACCTCCTGAGCGTTTTATGGTTCAGGAGTTTCCCTCTCTCGCGAACGCGACGCGAAGAAGGGAGGGCGCGGGCCGTCCGTGCGGACGATAGACGTTTGTCATGTCGAAAAGCGATTGGCAGCGGCGCTCTCGGCTCGGCCATTCCTAAGCGCTCCGATTCATAGGTTCGGGGACACATTCTTTTTTGACAGGATAACAGGATAAATGGGATTTTTTGAATCCTGTTTATCCCATCAAAGAAGCTGTTTTCACACAGGGCTGTACGTCACCGTATTCGCGAATCCACGTACTAAGTCAGTCCCGAATGCGTAGGCTCCTCCCAATCTTGTGTTTACTCCTTCGCTCAGCCCCGGTGCCCTCGAGCAAAAGTCGCCCAGAGCTCTGGCGAGAAAACCCCGAAAGAATCCTTATTTGGCGACACCCGTCACGGCGCGTTAGTTTCCCAGCTCCGGCGACCGTTGAATCGTGTCTCTCTGGCTCAGACTCCCTCCGCTGTGGCCTTGGCCCTTTCCTCCTGGGACATCGCAGCCAGTCGCTCGACCTCCTTGACATCCAATCCCAGTCCTTCCGCCACGCGTCTTCCGTAGTCGGGATCGGCCTTGCAAAACAGGGCGGTCTGGCGCAATTGGATGCGCTTCTGCGCCCCAGAGATGTGGGAGACTATGTTGCCGATGAGGTGATCGCGGTCTTCATCCGTCATGACCTTGCGATAGAGCGCCCCCGCCTGCACGAAGTCGTCGTTGGGATGCGTGTAGGGATGTCGCCCAGCCATCCCCGAGACTTCGAACGGGGGCTCGGCCGCCTCGGGATCCGGCTCGGGACCGCCAAAGCTATTGGGGTAATAGTTCGGTCCACCTTCACCGTTTGCATCGAGCCGCATGGAACCATCCCGCTGGTAGTTGTTCATAGGCGCCGCCTTGGGGGCATTCACCGGCAGAAGCTGGTAGTTGGGCCCCAGGCGATGAATATGGGCGTCGTGGTACGAGATGATGCGAGCCTGTAACATCTTGTCCGGCGAAGCGCCGATCCCGGGAGCCAGGTTGCCCGGAGAGAAGGCTGCCTGCTCCACTTCGGCGAAATAGTTCTTCGGGTTGCGGTCCAGAACCATGCGCCCGACGGGGATCAGCGGAAAGTCGCCGTGGGGCCAGACCTTGGTGATGTCGAAGATGTCGAACCGGTAATCCTTGGCCTGTTCGGGGGTCATGATCTGGACATTCACGTTCCAGGCCGGATGCTCGCCTCGCTTGATCGCTTCGTAGAAGTCGCGGGTGGCATGGTCGGGGTCCTGTCCCGCCAAGCGGTCGGCTTCTTCCCGCGTGAAATTCTGGATGCCCTGGGCGGTTTTGAAATGGTACTGGATCCAGAAATACTCGCCCTTCTCATTGTACCACTTAAAGGTGTGGCTGCTGTAGCCGTTCATGTGGCGGTAGCTCTTCGGCGTGCCTCGGTCGGAGAAGAGGATGGTTACCTGATGGATGGATTCCGGCGTCAGCGAGAGGAAATCCCAGAACATGTCGGGATCCTTGGTGTTGGTCGCCGGGTTGCGCTTTTGGGTGTGAATGAAGTCAGGGAACTTCAGGGGATCCCGGATGAAGAAAACCGGCGTGTTGTTTCCCACCATGTCGTAGTTGCCATCCTCGGTGTAGAACTTCACCGCGAAGCCGCGGGGGTCCCGCGCCGAATCGGCGGAGCCTTTCTCCCCGCCAACCGTAGAGAAGCGTACGACCACCTCGGTTCTCTTGCCCACCTCGGAGAGGAATCTGGCCTTGGTGTACTTCGTCACGTCATTCGTGACCTCGAAATAGCCATAGGCGCCGGCCCCCTTGGCGTGGACCACGCGCTCGGGGATCCGTTCGCGGTTGAAGTGCGCCAGTTTCTCCTGCAGGTGGACGTCCTGCATTAAGACAGGGCCTCGGGCGCCCGCCGTCATTGAGTTCTGGTCGTCGGCAACAGGGGCGCCAGAACTCATCGTGAGG
>JABMQX010000646.1 GCA_013203085.1 bacterium
GGGCAAGATACCCGCACGACAGCCGGCAAGGGAAAGCCGGCAGTACAGTAACTACATCCTGATGCCATGAAGATTAAGAAAGTCATTGCTTCCGATTTCGGGTGCCTTTCGGGCAATTACAGCTTGTTCGATGACATAACCAACGTCATCGTGGAGGCGAACGAGCAAGGGAAATCCACTCTCGTGGCAGCGATCCTCGCGGGCCTATACGGCTTCCCCCCCAGCCGAGAGAGGAAAAAGCTGCCCGAGGAAAAAGCCTATCGGCCCTGGAAAGGCGGTTCATATCGTGTCGGCCTCGAGGTCGAGGATGACGCCGCTCGGCCTCTGCGGATAGATAGAGATTTCGGTGGCAAGAGCGAGAAGGTCAAAGTTACGGACCTCTCCACAAACAAAGATGTGACGCAAGAGTTCCGGGCGAGGAAAAGCGATTTCAGAATCGGCGAACGCCTCCTCGGCATCTCAAGGGAGGTATTCATGAAAACCTGCCTCGTCCGTCAGCTTGAGATAGAGGAGGTCCGCGAGAAGTCGAGCAGCCTTGTCAGCAAGGTGCAGCAGATTTTCGACACTTCCGGCGGCAAAGGGACAGCCGCAGCCGCTATAAGCGTCTTAGAGGCGGCGATTCGGAAGTATTCCGGCACACAGTTGAAAGTGCCGGGAATGATCGAGACCGAGATCAACAGGCTCAAGAAGGACATCCGAGAGCAAGAAGCCCTGATGAACGAGCTGATCGAGGAAAGGGAAAAGGCGGCACCGAGCATGAACGAACTGCGGGGACTCCGAAGCCGCCTCGAAGAGCTGGAGGTTCGACGCGAGCATCTCGAATACCTCACTCGCCGGGCGGAAATCGCAGAGATCGAATCCGCGCTGAAGGCGAACGCCGAGAACCGCGCCGAGCTCGACAAGTTAATCAAGCGGAGGGAATCTCTCAAGCAATATGCCGACTTCCCGAAAGGAAAAGCAAGCGACTTCGCGCGACTCGCCGGACGCCTCGACGAACTGGGGAAGCAGAGGAAGGAGCGCGAGGATTCGCTCGGCAAGCTGAAGAAAGACCTCGAAGCCACGATATCGAAGCTGAAGGAGTTCCGGGGGTTCGAGGCTCTCGGCGAGGATTTCAAAACGCGTCTGCACGACCTTTCGATGGAACTTAAGAGACTTGGCGAGGAAGCTGCGAAAAAGCGGCAGGAGCTTTCGCAATTCGAGGAATCGCTCCGCAGCGAAGGCAACGACCTCTCGGAAATTGAAGAATTGCTGCGGAAGTTCTCCAAGCTGAGCGTCGAGGATAAGGACTTCCTGAGGGACTCCGAGGCGGAAATACCCCGGATGGAAACCCGCTTTCTGGAGCTTGAGGGCACGCAACGACAATGCCGCAAGCAATTGAGGGGCATCAAGAGGGCCAAGAGGGCGCTGCTGGCAGCCGGAGCCGCGTTCTGTTTCCTCGGCATGGGTGCAATCGTCGCTTCGGACGTGACGGCGGGTCTGGCTGCGGTCGGTGTGGGCGGCACGGCGATTGCCCTCGCCCTTTTGTTGCCGGGGCTGAAATCGCGGAAGGTGCGGGAACTGAGGGCGCAGGAAGATGCAGCGAGAGAAAACCTCGGCTCGCTCACAAAGGAACGGGACACGCTAACTGAAAAGCTGGCCCACATGGCGCCAAAGGCTGGATTTGAAACTACCTCGGCATTGACGCAAGCCTTCAAGCGGTGGGGACGGCTTCAGGATCGGGCGATGCGGCTTGGGTCATTGCGGAAGGAGGCGGAGTCGGCGGGGGAAAACCTGGTTTCATGCAGGGAAAAGGCCTCCAGCGAGCTCAAAAAGATGGGAGTACATGTTCCTCCTGCGGAGCTTGATCTCACTGTCGTGCAAAAGGCGGAAGGTAGGGTGACGGAGTTCCTCGAAATTACCTTCTCTCTGAGACAGAAGGAGGAAAGCCACCGAAAGCTCCAGGCGAAGATTCAAGAGCTTGACGAGGAAGAAAAACGCTTACAGAAGCCGATCCGGGACATTCTCGCGGCGGCAAAGCTCCCTCAAAACCTCCCCCCGGAAGAGGCCTTGCCGAAGGTGCAAGAGGCGAGCGAAAAAAGCGAGAATTTCCATCGCCTGGCCACGAAGCAGATACCCCAGAGACAACAAGGGCTACTCTCCCCTGAAAAGGTTGATGAAAAGACCGAGAGGCTCGCTTCGCTGAAGGTCCAAATCGAAAAGATGGTCTGTGACAAGCCGGAGCTGGCTGATCTCGAGGTCGTGGAAGGGCATTCGCAATACGAGGAAGAAGCCAGGGGAGTCGCCGCGGAAATCGCGAAGAACAGCGACGAGAAGGGAAAAATCTCCCGAGAAGTGCTAAACGTCGAGGACAGGTACCGAGAGGAATACCCCCGCCTGGCGAACAAAATCGCCGACTTGAAAGAGACGCGGGACAAGACGGAACGCTTTCAAGAATCCATTTCAATAGCTATAGAAACCCTGGAAAGAATCTCCTCCAAGAGCCACGCTCTGTGGGCGAGCTCGCTGAACCCCCGAGCCAACGAAATTCTCCAACACCTCAATCCACGCTGTCGGGAACTGAAATTCGACAGCGACCTGAGTTTCACGGTAGTCCCGGGAGACGGAACACAACCGATGGATAAGAAGCATATCGAAGCCCAGCAGAGCGTCGGGGCGAAGCATCAGATTTACCTGGCGGTTCGCCTGGCGTTGAGCGATTATCTTTCCTCCGGAGGGAAGGGTCTCCCTGTGATCCTCGACGACCCCTTCGCCACCAGCGATGATGACCGGTTCCTTTCCGGAATGAATTTCCTTTGCCGAGAGTTCCGCAAGAACCACCAGCTCATCATCCTGACCTGCCACCGCCAACGGCACACCGACCTCATCCGTCAAATAGCCCCCGACTTGCTCGATGACCTTCGCATCGTTCCTCTGACCTCCTCGAGCTGAAGAACGTGCTTTCAACAGGGAGATGCTATAGAGCGGAGAGAAGAAAGGCTCGCCGAGGATATGAAACGTTAGCCTTCGCCCAATCGGTGCTCCCGCTGTGAA
>JABMQX010000647.1 GCA_013203085.1 bacterium
CTCGCCCGCTTGCTGAGGAGACATGCCGAAGTCAATGATGTTCATGAGTACCTGGGAGTGTCCTTGCGGCTGGAAGGGCCCGCCCATCACGCCGAAGGAGAAGACGGGTTTGCCGTCTCTGGTCACAAACGCAGGAATGATGGTGTGGAACGGTCGCTTGTGGGGCTCGAGTTTGTTGAGGTCTTTCGGATTGAGCGAAAAGAGTTGCCCTCGGTTCTGGATACAGAAGCCGAGTCCATCCGGCACGTAGCGCGATCCCCATTCGTGGGAGATGCTCTGGATGAGGGAGATCATGTTGCCGTCATTGTCCGCGGCGGTCAGGTAGGTTGTGTCGGACGAGCCTCTGAGTCTTCCAGGAGCAACCTTTTGCGCGGCGCGCTTTGGGTCAATCAGTTTCGCCCGCTGCTTACCGTAGTCCCTGGAGATGAGTTGTCTCAGGGGGACATCCGCGAACTCCATGTCCGCGTAGTAAACAGCGCGATCCTCGAAGGCCAGCTTCTTCGCTTCAAGGAATAGATGGAGATGTTGGGCGGAATTTGGCTTGAGCGAGGCGATGTCAAAATGATCAAGCATGTTGAGGATTTGCAGGACGGCGATTCCCTGACCGTTGGGAGGGAGTTCCCACACATCGTAGCCACGGTAACTCGTGCTCACCGGATCAATCCAGGTGATTGTGTGGTCGCGGAAATCTCGCATGGAGAAGCGGCCGCCGTGGGCCTTCGAGAATCTCACGATGCTTTCGGCGATTTCGCCTTGGTAGAAGGTCTCGGCGCCGCCTCGGGCGATGATCTCGAAAAAGCGGGCCAGGTCTGGGTTCTTGAAGATGTCGCCGAAGCGCAGCGGCTTTGCGTCCGGTGCAAAGGCTCTGGCCAGAGTGCGGTATTTCTGAGCGTCAATGGACCAGCTCCGGGCGATCACAGGTGAAACGGGGAAACCTTCACGGGAATATGTGATGGCGGGTTCCAGGACTTTCACCAAGTTGAACTTGCCGAATTTTTTCAGAAGGGCTGCCCAGCCGCTCACGCACCCGGGCACGCTCCAGGCAAGCGGGCTGTACGGAGGAATCTCGTCCAGCCCAAGAGCTCGCGCATCGTCGAGATTCCAGTCGTATGGCGAGCGGCCGCTGGCATTCAAGCCGAACAACTTCTGGTCCTTTTCGCTCCAGACAATGGCAAACAAATCGCCGCCCGGCCCACACATCATCGGCTCGACGAGGCTGAGCATGGCGTTGGCACAAACGGCTGCGTCAATGGCGTTGCCCCCGGCTTTGAGAATATCCACGGCTGCAATGGTAGCCAAGGGCTGACTTGTGCAGACGATGCCATGCTGACAGACTACCGTCGAGCGGTTCTGATTTCTGTACTGCAACTCCTGCTGGTTGAGGAAGACATTCTCTCCCTCTGCGCTCGGACCAGTAGCATTGGCGAAAGACAGGCTTCTCAGCCAAAGGGTCGACGCGCCAGCGCCGCCCATGAGCTTCAAGAACGAACGTCGCTTCATGTGCTTTCCTCCGGCTTTGCAGATCAATTGGAGGTTTCCCAGAGAGCCTTTTTGCCGTTAACACTGATTGCCCACGTGTCTTTGGCGAAGGGTGTGCTTTCGCGGAGCCGGAGCGCCATGGTAGGTTGCCGGCCCACGACCTCTCATGGCTCTCCTCTTTCTTTCAGCACGACAAACACCGTGAATTCGCCCTCCATGGGCACTGTGATTTCTTTCTCCTTACACTTCCCCTCAAAAAGAGGTTTCCCAAAAAAGTCCTTTGCACGCTTGAGGCAGAACGCGTCGCCTGGTTTCAAGAAGGGCGCTACGTGGGCCCGGACTTCCCGGGCTCTCGCGCCGTTGAAGATAGCCAGGTGGGCGCGGTTGGGGTCATACTTGTTCGGGATCATGATCGTCTTGCGATCGGGCAGTGCTTCTACGTTTCCCTCCTTGACGACTTGTCGGTACTTCTGGATGGTCAGGTCGCCTCTGGCAATCACGTTGTCGCGGAGCTCGCAATCTTCGTTCTGGGCGCCATATCCGATGCGCATGCTGACTCCATGAAGGTAGTTTCGGAGGACTTTGATGTTATGACTTGGTCGTCCACCGCCGACGAGAAACGGCCCTTTTTCGTACGCGACATTGTCTTCAATTAGGAAGTTATCCACGTAAGCTCGGCTGGAGCCGTAGGCGTGCATGGTGTAGGAGCCGTCGTAGGGAACGCTCATGATGCAGCTCGAGATCGTTTTGATGCCCTCTTTGTTCTGCGTGTAGATGCAATGGCCGTGCCCGCGGTCGGGCGCTCGCCAGCCGTTATTGTAAATCAAGCAGCCGTGGAATTCGCTATCCGTCGAGCCAACCCACCATCCGACACCTCCTTTGACGTTGTCGTGGATGATGAGGTTGATGAACTTACAGGCCTTCCCTGTGTAAATGCTCAAGCCATCCGTGCCCGGAAGGTCCGAGGGATGCGATCCGGTTTGCTTCGTCTCCCTTTTCTCTACGGGCACTGAGCCTGCGATCTCTAACCCCCAAATCCAGACATACGAGGCAGGCTCGACGACGGTGACGCCGCTATCCAAGACCGTGGCGCGCTCGCCGGGATAAGTGCGCACGATGATCGGCGCACTCTCTTTTCCCATGAGCTTGACCTCGAACTTTCCTTGGTACGTTCCGCCGCGTACCCAGACGATGTCGCCAGGCTTGACTTTGTGTTGTCCGGCGAGGGCCGAGGCGAGGTCCCAGGGCGCCTCGGCGGTGCCGGGATTGCCGTGTGTGCCTTCCGGGCTGACAAAGTGCTCGCTGGCTCCTTCAACGCTGGGCACGAGAGCCGACCAGGAGCCTCTTTCTACCTCCGTGTGTCCCTCCTGGAAAACGAGCGACGTAACCATCACACTGGCCAACGCGAATTTCGCTGCGCTCTGCATCGTTCATCTCCTTCGCTCATGCCTGTTCTCTTTTTCCCTCTCCCTGCGGGGACTAAGTGCGGCTCGCTTATTGAGACAAGTATACTTGATGCGGTGTGAGTCTGAGAAGCGGAAACGAGTGCCGCCCTCGGTTGGCTCTTCGTGCC
>JABMQX010000648.1 GCA_013203085.1 bacterium
ATGTCAAACAGGATTAACAGGATTTTCAGGATTATCGGGTCCATCCTGTTATCCTGTCCAACTCTTGGCTTCGCCTATGCGTCCTCTGCGTACTCTGCGGTTCCACGCTCAGGCGCCTTTCGGCAGCGTCCCCCACGGCCGCCGGGAGGAACCGCCGCTGGACAATGGGCGATACGTGAGACAGTACTTGGTTACCGTGTTCCACGAGCACGGGGTGAAGATGGTATTCAGCGGGCATGATCACCTTTACGAGAGGGCGGCATGCACATACCTGGGGAAGACCATCAGGTACGTCGTGACCGGTGGTGGCGGGGCGTGAATTCCTTTCCGAACAGGTGAAGCGCTGGCACGAACATTGCTTAAGGGAAGAACTCAGCGGCAAGATAACCTTGCCGCTCAACGACTCGCAATTCCACAGTGCGAAGCCCGGCATAGGATGTGTCACGAGGAAAGGACTGTCTTTTTTTGAATTTTCAGTGGAACTTTCCCGTCGAATTGGGTGTAATTTCATGTAAGGGCATAAGGAGTATTTCTCGAAGGAGAGTTGTGCCGAGGAGAAGTGAAAAAAGGGCATTTTTCTCTTGCCTGCACGAGGGAAAGATGGTAACCTAATGGGGAATTGGGTTTCCTCGCCAGGTCAGAGAAGCGAAGAATGCAGTTCGTCTCCGTCCCGAGGAGACGGGGAGGAGTATTTCAAGTGACTTTTAGCAGGACGCTGCTGTCGGCAGTCGTTTCTCTGGTCGTAACTCTATTACCCCTGACTTTTGCCACGGGCCAAACTGTGTCCGGCGGCACGACGGGGACTACTTGGGTTCGGCCAGTGAAGGACAGTATTGTTGTATATACCTCCTCAGGGACAGAGGTTGCGAGGATCGGCATCCTGACGAAAGATACCGTGGTTCAGGTTTTCCAGGAAGACCGGGGCTGGTACAAGATAAAATTCGTCAAGGAGGATGCCGAGTTTTTTGGCTGGGTCCTGAAAGCAGAGGTCGCTGTCGAGGGAACGCCAGCTAATCCACCCAAGCGAACGCCGAAGCCAGAGCCAAAGCCCAAAGAAGAGAAGAAACCGGAGCCGGAGGAGACGACGCTTTCCATCGAGGAGACCCACAAGAAGCTCCTGCTGCTGGTCGAGGTGAGCATTGGCGAGTCTCCCAAATACACAAAATCAGTCAGTCGCGGGATGAGGAAAACGACGAGCGAATCGGGGAGCACCGGACAGGCTCTCTTTGGGGGGGGCAAGGCGAAACTGGAGGTACTGAGACTCTTCGAAGTTGACGAGGTAATAGAAGTCTATGTGGATGATAAGATCAGGGAGTTGAAGAAGCTCGTGAAGGAGGGGCACCCGGATTTCAAGAGGGTTATTGATTGGTACATCAGAGCCCTCGAAGCCTACTTGGAAGGAAAAAGGCCCACCTTCGAGAGCCTGATCAACCGGGCGGAGAGTTTCTGGAGAAATATTGACGGGATTGAAGTGGGTTTTTGATAGCGACTGAGGCTCAAGAGAGCTTTTTCAGGATATAGACTAAGGCCATTTTGCCGGGAGAAGCGAAGAGAGTCCGAAGCGGTTCATCCGCGGAAGGGAGCGGAGAAGTGAAGGTGCGATGGTGCGTTTGGGTTAGCGCCTTTTTATTTGCCTTGCTCCCGGCAATGGGCAAAGTGATCGCCGCCGAGAATACCAAGCCGAAGAAGGAAGTCGTTAAGCCGGTCAGGAACAACGTCCCCGTTTATACGACAAAACAGCGGGTGCTGATCGGCGTGTTGGACAAAGAAGCGGAAGTCCAGGTCCTCGCGAAATCCGGCGACTGGTGTCAGGTGCAATACACGAAAGACGACAACCATTTCGTCGGATGGGTCCTGAGACGAGACCTTGCCCTCCCGGATAATAAACCCCCAGAGAAGAAAGAGGACACTGAACCGAAGACCCTGTCGGTCAAGGAGACCAGTGAGAATCTCCGCAAGCTCGTTCGCGTGGGGGTGAAATACAAAGCCGCCAGAGGGGATTCCTGGAAGCCCGATGACAGGTTCAAATTCAGACCCCGGGAGAGGGTCAGCGTAACCATGAATCTGCGGTTCGATGACCAAGGAATGCAAGCCAAGTTGGCGGTTCTGGCTCGCTTCCAGAGGGATGACGCCATCGAGCTTTATGTCGAGAAAAAGATCGTTCAGTTAAAGCAATTCCAAAGAACCGCCCACCCCGATTTCAAGCGGGTTATCGAGTGGTATATTGCCGCCCTCGAAGCTTACAACGAGGACAAGATCAGCAACTTTTTGAGTATGATCCGCAGCGCAGAGCGCTTCTGGGAAACCATAGACGCCAGGCTTGAGTGAAGCCGCGCGACGGCTTTTCCCCTCCCCTTGAAGACCGCATGTCGACTCTAATCCACCCTTGTTTTTTCCATCTCGCCGGTCATTCTGTGCGTTCGAATGGGAGAAAAGAAATCTCTCGCAAAGTCGGAGAGATGACTTGGAATCGGAGAAACGATGGGAGAGGGGAGGCCTCTCGCAAAGGCGAAACGGATTGCGGATCGCGGATTGCGGATTCCAAAATCCCAACTCGCAAATCCGAACTCGGATCGCGTCTTGGCGAGAGAAGACGGGAGAGAAGAGATCTCACGCAAAGGCG
>JABMQX010000649.1 GCA_013203085.1 bacterium
ACGCTCAGACCCGAAAGCCCGAAACACATCAGCAACATCGCAGCCAGCGAGATGCCCACCGTCGCCGAATCCAACCCCAGCATCAGACCCGATAGAAGAGTCAGGCCCCCTCCAAGAAGCGTTGAGAATACGAAGCACAAAAGAAACTTCTCTTTGAGGATTTTCTCAATGGAAATCGGAGCAAGGCCAATCACCCAGAACTTGTTTCCCTCGAGGCTGATCTGGGGATAAACGAAGCGGGTCGTGAGAGTTCCGAGCGTCAGCGCCGTCGCAGCCAGATTCATGAACGATATGATATTCCTGAAAAACACAGGAAACGTGTGATAGGACATGTTTCTCAGATTCAGGATATACACCCCCAGAAGTCCAAAGAAAATCGCAAACTGGCTCCATTGACCCGGGTCCCGACTGAATACCTTCACATCCTTCGTGACCAAGGCTCGCATCGGCGGAGGCAGAAACCGCCACAAAAAGCTCAATTTCCCAATGAGTTTGCCCCCGTGGGGGAGAATTCTGGTTCTCCCCGCACTCTTGCTGCGGGACAAGCCAGGGTAAAACATCTTGTTGCCGAGGAAGAAGCAGACAATCAGCAACATCAAGCCGTTCGACCAGAGCATCCCCAGCCCCAGGAGCTTATCTTTCGACCAGGATGTTGTCCCCGGATCCCCCTTCGCATCCAGAAGCATTCCTTTCATCAGCCACGTGCTCGGAAGTAGCGGGCTGCGGGATAGCCTCGCGAAGCGCATCATGTCATCCAGGACGGGCAAGGGAGACTGGAGAATATCCTTCTCCGACTTCGTTTCCGAGCTCCCCGCAAGAACGAGTCCTCCAGCCGCAACAGAAACCAACAATAACGCCGCAATCGCCTTTCTTCTCGGAAAAAACCTGACCACTACAAGTATCAGCGATCCCCCCAGGCCTGCCGCGATCAGCAGAAACGGAATCAGGAAAGCTGGCATGAAAAGGTAGTAGCTGATCCCCGCCGCCCGGTCAATTCCGTATGCCAGGATCATCGGCCCCGCCAGAAACAACGAAGCCCAGGAGCTAAAAAAAAGCGCTTCCACGAACTTCCACTTGAAGATTGTCGAATGGCGGATCGGCATCGCTGTCAGGAAGTCAACCTCCTTGGACTTGTAGCTCAGCGAGTAGAGCAGGATCATGTTGCTGAAAACCAACATGATGAAGGTCGCAAGGAAAAATAGGTAGAACAGCCTGTTGATAAGCAGCTCCCCGAGCCCCGGAAGAAACCTTTCTATGAAATCAAACCCACCCCGAAACAGAAAGTAAGACCCGCACCAGTACCCGATTCCGAAGGCTCCGATGACAGCGATCTTCAGACGAGAATGCTCCTTGAGACCTGCTATCGCATGCCTCAGAATCCTCAGCTTCGTCGTGCCTATCGTCGCAATCTCGCCCATGCCTTTTCCCGCTTCCGTTGCAGCGCTGGATAAAGAAAAAAGTGGGTGGGGCCCCACTGACATCTCTCCTAATGATACCATCCGCCCCCTCCATAAGTCAAAGGAAATGGCGATTCTGTGGTCACGCCCGAGCACGCGGGACGAACGTGATTTCGCGCGGCGAGTCGGCCGGGAAACCGGCGACATGTTTTCGATTGACATCTTTCTCACGGTGGCGGTAGCATTTTCATTGGAGAACAGTACAGCAAAGGGGGACATCATGAAAAGGGCAAGGGCCTTAAGATTTCTCGCGTTGCTATGCTTGTGTGTGGTTTGCTTTTTCCTTTTGCGCTCTGCCTGGCGGCGCTGGGAAGGCGGCGGGCCACAGTTCCACAACCCTTACGGCATAGCGGTGGATTCCTCCGGAAACCTTTTCGTCGCGGACTGGGGAAATCACCGCATACAGAAGTTCGATTCCTCCGGGAAGTTCCTGAGGAAGTGGGGCTCATTTGGAGGCGAAGATGGACAGTTCCATGATCCCATGGGCATAGCGGTGGATTTCTCGGGGAACGTCTATGTGGCGGACACCTCCAATCAAAGGTTCCAAAAGTTCGATTCCTGTGGGAAATTCCTAACGAAGTGGGGCGGCTGGGGCGGCAGGGCCTCCGGCGAAGGAGCGTTCTCGCGCCCTCAAGGCATAGCGGTGGATTCGTCGGGAAACATCTTCGTTGGGGATGAAAACCACCGCATACAGAAGCTCGATTCCTCGGGCAGGAGGCTGGTCCAGTGGGGCGGGAAGGGTTCTAACGATGGAGAGTTCGATCATCCCTGGGCCATAGCGGTGGATTCCTCCGGAAACCTTTTCGTCGCGGACTGGGGAAATCATCACATACAGAAGTTCGATTCCTCCGGGAAGTTCATAGCGAAGTGGGGTTCGGAAGGCTCCGGGGACGGGCAATTTAGCCATCCTTCCGGGATAGCTGTGGATTCATCGGGAAACGTCTTCGTCGCCGACTGGGAGAACCATCGAGTACAGAAGTTCGGTTCCTACGGGAAATTCCTGACGAAGTGGGGCTCGAAGGGCTCCGGGAACGAACAGTTCCGCTTTCCCAGGGGCGTAGCGGTGGACTCAAAGGGAAACGTCTTCGTTGTGGACACCAAAAACGACCGGATACAGAAGTTCGATTCCTCCGGCAATTTCCTCACCAAGTGGGGCTCGCGACCCTCAGCCGACTGAAACTTCTCATGTCCTCATGCCAGAGTGCTGGCTTCCCTCGCCGCGCAGGCATCGGGAAACGTCTTCGTCGCGGACACCTTGAACCACAGAATTCAGAAGTTCCGGTGCCGCCGTTGGCTCCCGGGACGTGAAATGGCATAGCCGCATCTGAACGCACCGCATCTTGAATTCCCTTTCAGGAGATGGTCCATTTCTGCTATCTTTCAATTGTGCCCGAGTAGATTCCCTCGCCTCTCTCAGGGATGGGAGCGTCCGCTCATGGCCCGGCGAGGTGGCTTGGTGCCTGGAGACTCGAGAAGAGCGGGGAAAAGCAATCAGCGAAAAAGCAAAGGGGAGGTACGTCGCGATGGATTCACGGAACACAAAGAGGGGAGGAAGCCTCGTACGTGCCCTGGCTGTGGTAGGCGTTCTGGCCATTGCCGTAGGGCTCCTTCTGCCCGGAATTCTGGAGAAGATAAGAGGCCGGGAGCAGTGGGACTTTGTCATGAAATGGGGGTCGCGGGGCTCCCTTGATGGAGAGTTCCTGGGAGCGTTCGCTATAGCGGTGGATTCGTCGGGGAATGTGTTCGTTGCGGATGGCGTCAATCACCGGATTCAGAAGTTTGATTCCGAGGGGAATTTCCTGGTGACGTGGGGCTCGAAAGGGTCCGGCGCCGGGCAGTTCCGGCTTCCGTTGGGCATAGCTGTGGATTCATCGGGCAACGTCTTCGTGGCGGACACAGGGAACCGCAGGATTCAGAAATTCGACCCTCAGGGGAGGTTCCAGACGAAGTGGGGGTCGTTTCGCACCGGCGATGGACTACCCTGGTCTCCCTGCGACGTAGCCGTGGATAAATGGGGAGCCGTCTACGTAGCGAATCCGGCCGAGGACATCCGAAAGTTTGATTCGTGGGGGAGGTTCATCCTGAAGTGGGGCTCCAAAGGCTCCGGAGATGGGGAGTTCGATGCGCCGTCCGGAATAGCCGCGGATTCACGCGGAAATGTCTATGTGGCCGATATGAGCAACCATAGGATTCAGAAGTTCGATTCCTCTGGGAACTTCATGGCGAAGTGGGGCTCCAAAGGCTCCGGCGACGGACAGTTCAACATGCTCACGGGAATAGCGGTGGATTCACGCGGAAATGTCTATGTCGCAGACGCGGCGAACCGCCGGATCCAGAAGTTCGACTCCTCGGGGAGGTTCCTGGCCAAGTGGGGCTCGCGCGGCTCCAGGGATGGAGAGTTCAAGTCCCCCACGGGCATAGCGGTGGATTCGCGGGGAAATGTCTTCGTCACGGATACCGTCAACAACAGGATTCAGAAGTTCCGCCCGCGCCGTTGACTCCTGGGATGTGGAATGGGACCGCTGGGGCTGAACGCAGCCAATCCTGAATTCCCTTTCAGGAGACGTTAAATTTCTGCTATGTTTCACGGGCGTCGGAGCAGACTTGATCGCCTGGCTGGATGATGGGAACGCTCGCCGGCGGGATTCCCGTGGCGAGATGCGCTGCTTGCGGCGGGAACGACAGTAGATGGAACGGGCGTCGCCATCTGCCGAAGAAGAATGTGCCTGGCAGTCGGCTCGTGTGAGAAATTTGGGGCATCTCGTCTTCACGACAAGAAAGAACAAAGCATGAAGTTTGTCGAAGAATTTAGAAAGAAGGATGTTGCCGCGGGTCTTGTCCGGCGGATAGAGGAGGCGCTCGGGGACCGCCGGGTCTCGCTTATGGAAGTCTGCGGGACGCACACCATGTCCATTCAGCGATATGGCTTGAAGTCCCTTCTCCCGAAGAACCTCCGCCTACTGTCCGGTCCGGGCTGTCCGGTTTGCGTGACACCGAACGAGCAGGTTGACCTCGCCATCGCCTACGCCATGACCGAAGGCGTAATCCTCGCCACCTTTGGCGACATGGCGAAAGTGCCCGGTTCCAGCACAACTCTGCTCAAGGCGAAAGCCTCCGGCGCTCGGATGCAAATCGTCTATTCGACGATGGACGCCCTCAAGCTCGCCGAGGGCAATCCCGACAAGAAAATCGTCTTCTTCGGTATCGGCTTCGAGACCACCGCCCCGACCATCGCGGCATCAATCCTCGAGGCTGAGCGAAGGGGCATCTCCAACTACTTTGTGGTTTCGGCGGCAAAAGTCGTCCCCCCGCCAATGGAGGCTCTTCTTCAGGGGGAGGTTCAGATAGACGGTTTCATTTGCCCCGGTCACGTCAGCGTCGTCATCGGCTCGGCCGCTTACCGAAAAATTGCCGAGGTGCACCTCGTCCCCTGCGTCGTCGCCGGATTCGAGCCGGCGGACGTCCTTCAGGCGATAGAGATGCTCGTCCGGCAGGTCAGGGACGGGAGGTCGGAAGTCGAGAATCAGTACAGTCGCGTCGTGCACGAGGAAGGCAACGTCGCGGCACGCGGCATCATGAACAAAGTTTTCGAGACGCGAGATGCCAGGTGGCGAGGTATTGGAGTGATCCCCGGCAGCGGGCTGGGGATACGCCCCGGCTATGCGAAGTTCAATGCGGAAGTGCAACTGCCGGTCGTGCCGGAGAAAACCGTCGAGAACGAGCGTTGCATCTGCGGC
>JABMQX010000650.1 GCA_013203085.1 bacterium
AAGCAAATGCCCCTGTACGCTGACACCGCTGAGCGCTCTGGAGTCCAGGTGGCCGGACGTGTTGTTTTGCCACTTAATCTTCCCTGTTGCGGCGTCCAGCGCATAGACGTGGGTGCCGTCGTAACTGGCTATGCCCGCCGCCACGTAGGCGGTGCCGTCTTCGACGAGCACGCCGCTCGCCGCCGGCCATGTCGAAAGGAGCTCGCCATAGACTGGTATCTTGCGTTCCACGGGCGCCGCGCGGAACCGCCACAGAAGCCGGCCGGTCTTCGCTTCGAGAGCATAAACCCACCCGTCGCCGGAGCCTACCAAAGCGCGGCCCTTCCTGATTGTCGGCGGAATACGGACACTGCCGCCGGTGTAAGCTTTCCATTGAGGTTTGCCGGTTGCGGCGTTCAGGGCACGGACGATGCCGTCAGAGCCGCTGAGGAACACCATGTCGCCCACGGCGGTCGGCGGGGTTGGACTAATTGCGGTCGGCGGGGAGAACTGCCAGAGGGGGCGGCTCTTTTCGGGGATGACAGCGGTCGTCGTGACGGTCCCTGTATTGTTCGCGCGGAAGGTGGGCCAATCCGCTGGCGACTCCGGCAGGCTCGCGAGCTTCGCCCGATAACTGCTGCTCGTCTCCAGCCGATCCGACTCGGTGGCCGGCTGATCGAAGTCGAAATCCCCCGCCGGCTCGAGGCAAGTGATGCCGTACAAGGTGAGGTTGCAGTCGCACACGGACGGCCACCAGTAGAGCAACCCGTTGGCGATAGTCACGCCGTCGTGACACTGGGCACGCATTGGTGAAAGCAACTGCGGGCGGCCGCTCGCCACATCGAGGCGAGTCGAACCGCCGCTTGCCCGGAAGAAGATGGCGTCTATGGTGCCCGTCGGCCGCGTGCAAGCCCGACGACCCACCTTCATCTCACCCAACACTCGGCCCGTAAGCGGGTCAAACCTTTTGCTGACTTCCTTATCTATTTGCCCGCTGATGCCGTAAAGCCCGTCATCCCGCAGGATCAACTGGAAGTTGCTATAAGGGTTTTTCCAGAGAATCCTCCCGTCATCAGCGGAGACGGCGAGAAGCTCGCCAACTTGGGGTCCCGCAAAGTACAGCGCTTTGTCGCTGCACTTGAGGTACGCTATTGTCCTCCAGTTGGTTCGCCAATCTTGCCGATTCAGATACGGCCCCAGGGCCTTGAAGAGCTCAGGGGCATTTTCCTTAGTTTTCCGCCAGATTTCCTTGCCGGTTTTCGCGTCAAGACACGTGAGGAACGAGCCAAAGCACAGCCCGTAAATCCGGCCGCTCTTCATACAGATGGCCCGGCCGTCAATCGGCTCTTCCTCTCGATGGCTCCACAGGACTTTTTTCGTTTTCGGGTTGATGGCCAGGACGGTTCGCCCGTATCCCCACGGATTCTGTGGTTGATTGAAGCCTTTCGATAGCGGGTTCCACGGCCAGCCGTGTGCCTGCCTCCGCTGCCGCACAATCGGGTCTCTTTGCTCCTGCTGCCCAACCAATGCGTACAGGACACCGTCTTCCAATGCCATCCACTTCCAGAAGGTCCCCCCCGCGACCTCTACGGGAGGGGTGAGCTCATCCTTCAATCTACCGGTCGCGGCGTCAATGAGCTTGCAGGATTTGTCATCGCCGACATACACCGTCGTCGGAGTGGCGATTAGCGTATTGCGGTGGATCATGATGCCGGGGGTCAGGGGGCGTTTCCAGAGCATTGTGCCGTTGTAACCGTTAAACGCGACGAGCGTGTTTAGAAGAGCTTCTTCTCGGACCTTGAAGGCCAGGTGTCCAAACGCCTTGAACACGCGGCCCGCCGATGCGACCGCTACCTGAGGCACGGGAGCATAGCGAGGGTCGGACAGGAAATGTGTCAGATAAGGAGCACGGGCAATTCGGTCCTTTGATTGCGGGTTATTGTCCGGGCCGTGATAGGGGTGGCTCCAGTCGTCCACACCCTCGGGAAATGGCTTAATCAGTTCTTTTCGCCCCAATATGGCTTTCCCTTGTGGGTGCAGTACACGAATCGCTTCGGACTCAGAAATCCCGGTTGCCTCCCCTACGGCGATGAGGGCGTCAGCCAGATTATCGGCCAGATGCAGCCTCGTCAAGGGACCCTTCTCGATGAAAATGCGCGTCCCATATAACCCTGCCGCATCGGTCACCCGACACGCTGTCTCCACGTCCTCTGCACGTGGCAACTGCACATATATCAGCAGCTCACTCTCCCTCGCCAGTTGGAGAGCGAGCTCGCACTTGGGATCGTCCAGCACCACGCAGATACCTCGCGAAACGCCAATTCTTTCCAGAATGGCATCTTTCGGATTTGCGGATGCCTCCACTCCGGCCTTGCTGACTGCCGCAGACGCGACGGAGGCAACGCTGCCGAGTCCGTCCTCGAAGGGGCAGTAGCCGACGAGGCTAAAAAGCATCGGCATACCGATCAGTCCCAAGCACAGAACCAGAGCCACAATTGATGCCTTCTTCATTACGCTAACC
>JABMQX010000066.1 GCA_013203085.1 bacterium
AGCCCAGCGTGATCCGGTTGCTGGGAGACACAGCTCCACCCAGTCCCAGGGCGGATGAAGGAACGATGTGCGGCGCCACGATGGCTGCCGCCACTCCCTTGAGAAAATCGCGGCGCGTAATTCCTTTCTGTCGAACCATCACGCGTTCTCCTTTTCGTTCCCACGTTTCTCGCTTACAAACTGAACAAAACCTTGCAGAACAAAGAAAGGGTTGCCTGCTTGCCCTGCTCCCAGGCTCATTGCCGGGCTATCACCACATCAGCACTCTGGCAGACAATCCCCCGATTGCTCGCCACAGACAGCCTGTTGATCGGCTGAGAAAATGAACTCCTTCAACCAGAGGCCGCGACCGATGACATGGTAATCTTAACAGACAACAGCGCCAAGAACCAAACCGAGTTCCATGTGTTTCGGGATTGTTCTAACCGGAGGAGAGGCTATCACACAGGCCCGAAATCTGCCTGCGCTTCTCCAGGCGGATGGTTCAATCTCGGCGGGTATATCTCAGTTCCCGAACGGCATCCTTGACAATGGTATACCCCCCGGTAAATCCCTCCCCTTGTAGAATCTGCCAAATCCTTTTGGCTGTGTGACGTTGCTTCTTGGAGGCGCGTTTCTCCTTTCTCAAGATCTGTCGGATTCTCCCCAGGTACGGCCCGATCTTCGGCTTGCAGGGTGGCTTGCTCCGGCGATACCCCGGGGGAGAGGAGTACTTGAGAATCTTCTCCAGCGTCGTCCAGTGCATCCCCATCTCACGCAGGATCTGTCGTTTGCTGACCCCCTCGCGTAATACCCTTTGCCGAATCTGAACCCATTTTTGCATGTCACGGTACACTTGTTTTCCTTTCTGCTCGAAATGCTGTTCCTACCCCGGCTCCCATAGCCGCGCAAAGACTATTCTCGCAGAATTCCTTTAGAAGTGCCACAGTTTTACTCCGCCCCAGCACCCGCCGCAGTTTCCTGCCGCCCTTCACACTAAACCCTTGGACGAAAAGAAGCGAAGCGACACGGGATCACCATACTTGGGCCCGCACACGTCCTCCAACCACTCCTAACTCTGTCGGGCGTTGCTGGAATTCAAGGTGCATCCGGGCGTTGCTTCTTAGATTCAGGAAGCGATAGACGCGGCGTTGCTGAGGCCCCTGTGCTCATCATCGCTGCCAGTTCATTCAGGATCCGCACCGCCTCGTCCGCCACACGCTCGCCCGTGCCCGGTTCGGCGTAACTATGCAGCCCCGTCCAGGTCTGGTAACCGCCCAATCTGTGCCCTTCGCGATCGGGCAGGTAGCCGATCCAGTCATTGGACAACGACGCGATGTAGGTGTACCTGAACGGTGAACGCTTTTTGATGTCCACACCCAGGCTCGTGAAATACTCCGCTGGCACGCCTACAATCGCCACGTCTCCGATCACAACCGCCTGAACCCAGGTCTCGCGATTCTCGCCTTGATGGTCGCGCAACTGGCGGCGCTGCTGCGCAAAGAGTTCGCGAATGCGGTCCGAGTGTTGAAGGGCATATTCTTTGGTGTAGCGGGCGACCTTGGCGTCCTCCTCCTCATCGTCGAAGTGCCGCACACGGAACCTGAATGTGCGGCGGATTCCTGCCAGGCGCGTCACAGGCCGACGCTCCCCCTTGCTGCGAGCGTCGCGCACCGCTGCCTTCAACCGTACAATGCACTGGGCCACCGGCACCTGCGTGATGTTATGCGTCGAACCTGATGCCCCTTCCAGGAAGCAGACGACCCCGCCCAGTTCCCTTTCCAGCTCTTGCGCAGCCAGCCCGTAGAAACTCGCCGAGCGGACCTCTCGTCCTGACCGCGTGCCGATGGTATGCGTCGAGTGGTTGCAGATAAGTGCCTGTGTCTTGCCTGAAGCGTCGCGAAAATCCAGCACTGGCAACTGCGGATCAAACGGCCCCGTGGGCTTCCCTTTGCCCCCCGCCTCGGGGAGCGGGTTGAGCCACGTAATGTTGTCGTCCTCCAGGAGCAGCCGACTGTTGCCCCCGATGGTTTTCTCCTCACCGAGATGGAAGAAGAACCACGCTTCTCCGCCCTTCAGCCGGCGGTTAGCCTGCTGTACCGCACGCACGATCGCTCCCCGCAGTTCCTCGCAGAATTCGGGCGACACGCCGAAAGCGTGCGCCGGGGCGGTGCTGGGAGCATGATGCGTGTGGCTGGCGTTGATCAACACATGGGCTGACGGGATGCCGGTCGTCTTCTCGATCTCGGCGACCGCGGCGTCCGCCAGGCTGCGCGGGAACCAAAGAACGTCGCAGCCCACGATGGCCAGTTTTGCCTGCCCCGGCTTCTCGATCACCACGGCCACTGCCCGCAACTCGCCTTCTTGTTCATTGGTGTACCGCGGCCCAAGCATGCCGGCCAGGACCATCTTTTCGTCGCAGCGTAGGTTGACCGCCGCCGCGCCCACGCGCAGGTCAGGTGGCTCTTCACTCACGGCTGCAGTCGCGCGCTCGGGTTGCATCGGTTTCGCCGTGCTTGGCAGTCTCGGGTGCCCCTGCAAAGTGCTCGGCATGGGCACGTCAGTCTGAGCAAGCAACGATCCAACGATGATCCCACCGATCGCAGCCACGATGAGCAAACCTACGAGCGATTTTGGAC
>JABMQX010000651.1 GCA_013203085.1 bacterium
ACGAGATGCTCCTCCGCTGCGCTAAGAATTTTGACAGGATTACAGGATGGACAGGATTGTGGCTGGTGAGCTTGCGCTCACGGCCTGTTCCCAATGATCCTGCTTATGCTGTTATCTTGTGCAAAAAAAGGATCCAGAGGGGCGTCTTATGGAGTATGAAGAGCTGACGGAGAAGATAATCGGCTGCGCTTATCTCGCGTATAACAAGATGGGCTTCGGATTCCTCGAACCGGTCTACGAGAAGTGCCTGATGATCGAGCTGCAAGGATCGGGACTCAGCGCCGAATCTCAGAAGGCAATCACCGTTCATTACGACGGACAGGTTGTCGGAGAATTCGTAGCGGACATCATAGTTGAAGATGCCATCATTGTGGAGCTGAAGTCAGTGAGGGCCATTAACGCGAGCCACGAGGCTCAGCTCGTGAACTACCTCGTTGCAACAGGAAAACGCGTCGGTCTCCTGCTCAATTTCGGAGAGAACAAGGTGGAAGTAAAACGAAAATGGAGGGATTTCAGCCCGCCTGCGCGGAAATTCTCCAAACCCGAAAAACCTGCTCAGAAAGGGGAAGGAAACTGACAGGATTACAGGATGCCCAGGATTGCGGGTCGCAATCCTGGCGTTATCACCTCCCTGAAATCATCCTGTCTATCCTGTTCATCCTGCCCAAAAGGGATCCAGAGGGCCGGCTCATGCAGTACGAAGAGCTGAGGAGGTAACGTCGGTTGCGCCGCCGGCTGGCACCGACCCCAGGTGCCGTATTTTGCTCGATTCCTTCCAGCGGGCGCTTTTTCCTATGGTCAGATCATCCCGGAGTTTGTATGGTGGTAAAAGCAACACTGTACGGAAAGGACCGGAAAACGGGATTGTGTGAAATGGTGAGTCATATCAAAAGGGTGGGCAGGACGAAGATTGTCTGCACGATCGGCCCGGCAAGCTGCCGCAGCAGGGTTCTGCGGCGATTGATAGCGGCGGGGATGGATGTCGTGAGGCTGAATTTTTCGCACGGGACGCACGAGGAGCATCTGGCTGTGCTGCACAGGGTTCGCCGCCTTTCGGAGCGGATGGGGCAGCCGGTCGCGGTCATGCAGGACCTTTCGGGGGCGAAGATACGCCTCGGGGAAATCGAGAACGGCGAATGCGTTGTCGGGCGAAACGGGCGGCTGATTTTGACGATTCGGAAGATCGTGGGCGACGCGAAGAAGGTCGGGGTGAATCGGAGGCGGTTGCCGCAGGAGGTAAACCCGGGCGACCCAATTCTCCTCAACGACGGCGCGGTGCGTTTGCGTGTGATTGAGGTCGGGCCGCAGGAGATTTTGTGCAAGGTCCTCACCGGCGGAACGCTCGGTTCACGTAAAGGGATCAATCTTCCGGACACTGCTTTAGGATTGCGGGCGTTGACCGTGAAGGATAGGAGGGACCTCAGGTTCGGGCTCGAGAACGACGTTGATTTTGTGGCGCTTTCTTTTGTGAGGACCGCCTCGGACGTGAAGAAACTGCGAAAGATCATCGCTGCGGCGGGGAAGGACATCCCGATCATCGCCAAGATCGAAAGGCGGGAGGCACTCGACAATCTTGAAAGCGTCGCGAAGGAGGCGGACGGCCTGATGGTCGCACGCGGCGACCTCGGCGTGGAAACCGATCTCGAAAGTGTGCCGATGGTCCAGAAACGAATCATTCGACTTTCCAACAGGCTGGGGAAACCGGTCATCACGGCGACGCAGATGCTGGAGTCCATGGTGGCGAACCCCACGCCGACAAGGGCGGAAGTTACCGACGTGGCAAACGCGATCCTTGACGGCACGGACGCGGTGATGCTGAGCGGGGAAACTGCCGTCGGACAGCACGTCGTGAAGTCTGTCCAAATCATGTCGAAGATAGCAATGAAAACGGAGGAGGGGCTGCCCTCCGTGGAGGGTGGGAAGATCATCCTTCCCGCAAGCGAGGGGGAGGTCCCCGGCGCCATCGCTCACGCGGCCGGAACCATGGCGAGGGAAATCGGGGTCAGGGCGATTGTTGCATGCACGATTGGGGGGGGCACGGCGAGGCTTATCGCCCGGCACCGCCCGCGAGTTCCTATCCTGGTGGCGAGCCCGTCCCCCGCGACGGTACGAAGGCTGTGTCTGACCTGGGGTGTGTTCCCGGTTTTGGTGAAGGAGTCCGAGCGGTCGGAAGAGACGGTTTCGGCGGCGATCCAGGCTTTTCTATCGCGGAGGTTGCTGAGAAAAGGTGACAAAGTGGTGGTTGTTGCCGGCATCTCCCCATGGACGCCCGGAGGAGCGAACCTCCTTCGCGTGATGGAGGTCTGACTGGAAAACAGAGGAGTGAACCGGGGCATCTCGTCAAGAGGTTTGAGAACGCCGGGGACCCGATTAGATTATTGGCAGACCATGAGACGTCGCACCTCGTCCACAATGTGCGTAGATGTGCCAGGCCCACGAGCCGTGGGAGAGTGCTGTCGCTTTGCTGGTACGTATGTTGCCACGAAAGCAGACGATCACCCTCCGGGCCTTCGCAGAGAAGAAGTCCCCCTGACGGGCAACGCGAAGAGATTATGTCATATCCTCCTCGCTCTGGTTTTGGGGGGATGCGTCGCCCCAAAGAAATCGGTGGA
>JABMQX010000652.1 GCA_013203085.1 bacterium
GTACCCTATTGGTGACCCCGGTTCCCAGAATGTCCCGCTCGTACCGGGGAAAACTACGATATTTATGCGAGAAACCTCGGTGATTGCCGGACTATCTCGACGGCCCATTCCGCCGCCGCATATAGGCTCGCAACACGGATGAATTCTCTTTCCGTATGAGGATTCTTGTATCCCATTCCGAGGATGACCGAGGGGATTCCCTTCTGGTTGAGGACGTTAGCGTCGCTGCCCCCGCACGATTTCAAAAGGGAGGGCCTTCGCCCGATGCCCCGAGCGGCCGCCGCTGCGAGCCGAACGATGGGGTCCTGGCGCTCAATGGCGAAAGTTGTAAACTCGCGGCTTGTCTCAATCTTGACTTTTCCGCCGCGGCTTTTGGCATGTTTTGTAAACTGCTCTTTCATGTGTGCGATCTGCCGTTGGAGCTTCTTCTCTGAAAAACTGCGAGCTTCGCCTTTGACGACGGTCTCCTGCGGGACGATGTTGGTCGCTTTCCCCCCCTTTATGACGCCGATGTTGGCGGTGGACTCCTCGTCTATTCTTCCGATCCTCATGGAGGCAATGGCCGCGGAGGCAATCACGATGGAGCTCACTCCTTTCTCCGGCTCGATCCCGGCGTGGGCTGCCTTCCCGCGGACTGTCGCCGTGATTGCCACCGCTGACGGCGCCGAGGTCACGATGCTGCCGACTCGAGTATGGCTGTCGAGCACGAGGGCGGATTCCCCGCTGAGCATTGAGAAATCGAGATTCTTCAACCCCAGAAGCCCCGGCTCTTCGGCAACGGAGAATAGAAGTTCGACCGGCCCATGACGGAACCAGCGCTGAGAAAGAACCCTCGCCAGCTCGCACATCACCGCCACTCCCGCCTTGTCGTCTGCGCCGAGAATCGTCATTCCGTCGGTTTTAATCGTTTTGCCGTCGAAGACTATCTCGAGACCCTTGTTCGGCACAACCGTATCAACATGGGAAACGAAAATCAGCGTCGGCAGCGACGTGTCGCCGCCCCGCTGTGTCCCGACCATGTTTCCGCACTTTCCGCCGAACCCCTCGCCAGCTTTATCCTTTCTGATTGAAAAGCCGCAATCCCGCAGGATAGAAGCGATGTATCTCGAAATCCTCCCTTCTCTTCCCGACGGCGACTCGATTTTGAGAAGGTCCATAAATGTTCTCAAAAGGCGTTGTCTGTTCATACCGGAAGCCTTTCTAATGAGTTTGTCGCAGCGAAAATCGCCGCGATTATCACTGATCTATTGCGCTTGTGGCATCGTAGGAAAATGTATTGACTGCCGTCAACTGCATATCATCGGATTCGGGAAATGAAAAAGGGGTGGAAGGGCCCCGAATCCGGGATTATGATGTTGCTGGCTACAACTGCCAGTTATGCGTTCCGAACGGACATGCGTGAGGACAAAGAGGCGGAAGGAAGGCGATCAGGAAGTGAAAGGAGTAAAATTCCGGCGAGTAATACGGTTTCTCTCACTTTGTGCGATGGTTTTGCTCGTCGTGTTGACCGGCTGCTACACTGTTCCCATTACTGGGCGGGAATCCATGATCCTCATTGATGAAGGCACCGAAATGCAGCTTGGCGCCAGCAGCTACAGTGAGATCAAGGAGAAAAGAAAAACGTGTACTGACCCGGCTGTCAACGCCCGGGTTGAGCGGGTCGGGAGGAGAATTGCTGCCGCCACAGGGCTCAACTACGATTTGGAATTCACTGTTCTTGATGACCCGAAGACCGTCAACGCTTTCTGCCTTCCGGGAGGCAAAGTGGGCATATACACTGGAATCTTGAGAATTACACAGAACGATGCAGGGCTGGCCACGGTCATCGGGCACGAGGTCGGTCACGCCGTCGCCAGACATGGGGCGGAGCGGTACTCCCACCAGATGATGATTGGCCTCGGCGGCGCTCTCCTCGAGGGCGCCACAGCCGGGGTGGATGAACGGACTAAAGATAATGAAAAATGGAAGGTTGCGTACGGTTTAAGCATCAATCTATTCTTCGCCCTCCCGCACAGCCGAATGCAGGAGTCGGAAGCGGATAGAATGGGGATGGCTTACATGGCCAAGGCGGGCTACGACCCGAGGGAAGCTATCGCCGTCTGGGAGAGATTGAAACAGTATAAAAACGGTTCATTCTCAAAAGTTGTGTATGAAGGCCTGCATTAAGGGCAGGGCATGGGTTGCATTGAGTATCTTAAGGAAAAAAAAGTGGTCATCTTGGAAGCCATAACTCCTTCGCTTGAGGACTTTGATTTTGTTGTTGATGCCTTCGGAGACTGCGTTGGTGATGCGATAGATGTCCCCCCTCTTTTTCGCCCACACAGATGCAGAAAGAACCGAAAAAGTCATGACCGTCAGGAGGTCCGAGATGGATCGTAGCCAATTCCTGCCGAAGGGTGCGGCTCTATTTCAGTGGCAGAGTGAAATCAGGGGTTCAGCCTCCCGATGCAGAGGAGAAAAGGGACGCAGAGCCACTGATGGTGGCATGCCAGGCGCGCCGCTTCCACCGACGGAATAGGATGCCTTTTAGCGTCGGGGAGACCCACGACCTGACCACTGCCGGGCTTCTCGATCAGGGGATTCATCCGAATTCTGACACGGATATACAGCCACACCCCGGCTTACAGGATGGCTTGCCCGCTCAGTCCAAACGTTGTATCATCCGGGTTGGAAAATCGTGAGTAGGTTCAGACAATCGCGAAATGCCCGGAATGTTCGCTGTCACTATAGGAACACTCGCCATGATATGCCGTCGTTCGAACCTCTCTGCCTTGGCCTGGGGCGCGGTGCTTGCTGCCGGGATTTGCCTCGCGGGATGCACTTACGCTCAGGAGACGTCTGCCTCGAAACCGTTCAATTTCGACGAGGCCTCACGCAACGTGCCGAAGCCCAGGGAAATCTGGCCGTTGGTGGCGAAACACACTGTCCCCCTGGATTTCAAAATTCTCTCAGACGAGGTGGTGCCAAGCGACACCGACCCCTCGAAAAGGCTGCGAAAGGTAACA
>JABMQX010000653.1 GCA_013203085.1 bacterium
ATTGCTGAGATTGGCAATTCCGGTTTTGAGGAAATGAAAAGAACAGTGTCTTCCCTCTTTCACCTTTCCGGGAAGTTGCGCACGCATAATGGCGTAAGTCCCGGATCCGAAATGCAATCTTTGTTAAGGCCGCTATGTGGCGGTGCTCGTGAACTCCCGTGTTTATGTGGCACCAAGGCCTGTTTCACGTTCCGAATATGGTCGGCGGGAGCAGCGAAGCCAGGCCGCTTGGAATACCACGATTACGCAGCTACCGCCTCGTTACCTCAACAGAGACTTCTACCCAGCGTGCATGTATAATGGCGCGCATGCTATAGAGTATCGCACTGAAGGAAAATCAACGGGAAACGCCGAGCGAAGGTCCATTCGGTAGATGTCCGTTGAGAGGAGATGATGATGATACGACGTGATTTTCTGAGAATGATGGGACTGGGTGCAGTATCTTTGGTCACGCCGGGATACGCGGCTGCCGCGAGGCGATCGGAAAGCGGTGCCTCCGAGAGCAGGCCGAACATCGTATTGATTATGTCGGATGATACGGGGTTTTCCGATATCGGCTGCTATGGGGGGGAGATCCGAACACCGCATCTGAACAAGCTGGCGGCCAACGGACTTCGCTTCACCCATTTCTACAATACGGCGCGGTGTTGCCCCACGAGGGCGAGTTTGCTGACGGGACTCTATCCGCATCAGGCGGGCGTGGGCCACATGATGAGTGATCGTGGCACAGATGGCTATCGCGGAGACCTGAACAGGAATTGCGTCACAATCGCCGAGGCACTGAAAGCAGCCGGGTATTCCACGTACATGGCAGGCAAGTGGCACGTCACGCGGTTCATACGGCCCGACGGTCCCAAACACAACTGGCCGCTGCAGCGAGGATTCGACCGTTTCTTTGGGACGATCCACGGCGCCGGCAGCTTTTATGACCCCAACACACTCACACGCGACAACACCATGATTCCGCCGGGGGAGGATTTCTACTACACGGACGCCATCAGCGACAATGCGGTGAAATACATCAACGAGCACAAGACCAGCAGCCCATTCTTCATGTACGTTGCCTATACCGCCGCTCACTGGCCCATGCACGCACTGCCGGAGGATATCGCCAGGTATAAAGGGCGTTACGACAAAGGGTGGGATGCACTCAGGAAGGAACGCCATGCACGGACAATCAGGATGGGGCTGGTGAGCGAGAAGTGGCCGCTGACTCTTCGTGATCCCCATGTCCGAGCCTGGGAAGATGCAGAGCTGAAGGAATGGCATGCCCGCCGGATGGGGGTCTATGCTGCCATGGTCGAAAACATGGATCGGGGCATAGGGCGAATCGTGGATGCCTTAGAGAGGAAAGGGCAACTCGACAACACGCTCATTCTCTTCCTTCAGGACAACGGGGGCTGCGCCGAGGAGTACGGCAGCCGCGGCCCCGTGCAGCCCGACCCATCTGAGAAGATTGAATTGAAGCCAATGGATCCGAATGAACTCCAGTTCAAGATGCAGCCGCAGGTCACCCGGGACGGCCGGACGGTTCGCACAGGAAGAGGAGTCATGCCTGGACCCGCGGACACGTACATCGCGTACGGAAGAGGCTGGGCCAACGCCAGCAATACGCCGTTCCGGCTTTACAAGCACTGGGTTCACGAGGGTGGGATCGCTACGCCCCTTGTCGTCCATTGGCCTAAGTCCATAAACAGCGGAGGGGAGCTTCGGCATCAGCCCGGGCATCTGATTGACATCATGTCCACGTGCGTTGATGCTGCCGGCGCTGGCTATCCCGAAGAATTCAACGGCAACAAGATCCATCCCATGGAGGGAAAAAGTTTGGTCCCTACATTCCACAACAAGCCCATCGAGCGGGAGGCAATCTACTGGGAACACGAGGGCAACAGAGCCATACGAAGGGGCAAATGGAAGCTTGTATCAAAGGGATACAGGAACGCCATGAAGTGGAGCAGGGTCGCCAGGATCCCTTTGGAAGAGTGGGAACTGTACGACCTGGAGAATGACCGCACCGAAATGAACAACCTGGTGAAGGAGAAGCCTGAGCTTGTGCGAGAGTTGGCCGATATGTGGATGCGGTGGGCGAAGCGAGCCAAGGTTCTGCCGTTGCCAAAAAAGTGATCGGGAGTGAGGAGGCCGTGAGGAAGAGCACTGGAGACGCTCCCGGTCACCCGCGGAGACTTGCTCGACAAGCTGTTCAGCCGTCATGGCGGCTCGCCGCTCACGATGAACTGCTGCGAAAGAGACATACTCGTCAACAAGGAAGCGGAAAATGCAGAAGCCGAATATCGTATTCGTTCACGGTGACCAGTTGCACCACAAGGCTTTGTCGGCCTATGGGTGCAAGCACGTCCACACACCCAATCTGGACCGAATCGTCCAGGAGGGCTATTCGTTCATGGAATCGTATTGCGCCATGCCCCAATGCTGCCCTTCCCGGGCAAGCTGGTTCACCGGTCGGATGTCCAAGGAACACGGCGTGGTGGTGAACAGTTATCCTATCGCTCCCACCCTTCCCGATCTTGGCCAATGGCTGCGGAAGTACGGCTACGAGACCGTGTACACCGGGAAATGGCATGTCAGCGGGCGCGATGTTAGCAGGAGTTTCAGCGTTCTCCATCGCGGCTCCGGCCACGGCGAGCTTGGCGACTCCACCGTGGCGCGGTCCGCGGTCGCGTACCTGAGAAACCGTAGGGGTGACAAGCCGTTCTTCCTGTCCGTGGGACTGCTGAACCCTCACGATTGCTGTTTTCCGGCCAGGAGTCACGGCGGCCCGGGCAAATACACTTTCGCCTCGAAAATCCGCGACAGACTCCCTCCCCTGCCGAAGAATTTCGACTACGAATACGGCGCCAGCGGCATGCAGCAGGTTCGCAACTGGAGCCTCCAGGACTGGCGCTACTATATCTACAGCTACTACCGCATGGTGGAAATGCTCGACCACGAGGTGGGGCGAGTTTACAACGCCGTCCGCAACTCTCCATACGCAGAGAATACGTTGTTCATCTTCACCTCAGACCACGGGGACGGCCTCGGATTTCACTCCAGAGTCAGTAAGGGCTTTCTCGAAGAAGAAGCGAGCCGTGTCCCTGCCATAGTCTCCTGGCCTGGCAACGTCAAAACGGGCCTCTGCGACACGCGGCATCTTGTTTCCGGGGTGGATATCGCCGCCACGATCTGCGACTACGCCGGCGCCCCCCCACTTCCCAAAATGACCGTCGCGAGAAGCTGGCGCCCCCTGCTGGAGGGCAAGGACGTCCCCTGGCGCCAATACGTTGTCGCTGAAACCTCGATCGGGCCGCTCTCCGTCTCGATCCGCGATAAGCGATTCAAGAGCATCATCTATCAAGACAG
>JABMQX010000654.1 GCA_013203085.1 bacterium
CTTCCTCGCATAAGCAAAGATTCTGCGAAAGATCGCTTACTCCTTTCGGTTGACCACGCGCTGTCAACAACTTTTTGCCAATGCGAATTTGCTCCCCAAACCTCCCCCTTCACAACCGCCACAAAAAAAAGATGTTACGCTTCCCATAAAAACCAAGTTGCGGAATCGCTGGGCGCGGGGGGCGTGGCGGGGTTTCAGTGATGCGAGTGGGGCACGGAGGACCCTCCGAAAAGAGCAGTCCTTTTCATTGGTGATTGCGGATTGCAGATTGCGGAATCCGAAAGCTCACATCCGAAAGCAGAACATCAAAAAACTACTTTTCGGCCGGGCTCTTGGCTTTTGGTCGTGAGCGGCCCGCTGCAAGGTCGAACGGAGAGCAAGACCCCCAGCACTTGCACTGTTGCAAGGGAAAGGATAACATCCCGGCGGTGAGGAGCCCTGCGTTGGGTTTTCATATGGGAGATGTCGGTTATGCTTATGCAGTCGACTCGGGATGAGATCATGTGTGGCAACCTGCGTCCCGTGGCATAACACACGTGAGCTTCTGGCGCGGCCATTGGCCAGGGCCGGAAGGCGGTCTGCTCTTCGGGTGTGGCCAGGTTCCTTGTCAGCCTGGGTGCACAAGGCACAGTGTGCTTCGCAGTCAAGTGCAGGAGATTAGTTATCGAACTCTCCCAGCAGGGCTTGTGAGCCTATGGGGGAAGGTTCCTTTTCAAGTACAGAGTCCAAAGCAGGCGCTTTCTACATGTCGGCGTTGAGAAGCTGCTTCAGGTCAGCGAGCGCACTGTTTCACAGAAACCCGCACAAAAGGCAAGGAAGGGCGACCATAGAGAGAAGGAGGAGAGACATGAAACAAACGCTGAAGTCATTCGTGACCGTAATGGGTGTTGCCGTGGTATTGCTGTCTCATATTTGCGTTTGCCACGGCGAACTTCCTGAACCTGCCACTGACAGAGGCAAGAATGAAAAACAGGAAGGCTGGAAGATCTCACCCTCGCTTTCCGAATCGCTGACACGACGGCGTCCCGACACCATCTACTATGAGGAGAAAGTCCCCAAGTACACCCTGCCCGACCCGTTGGTGATGCTCGACGGGACGAAGGTGACCAGCGCGGACATCTGGCGGACCGGGCGCCGTCCGGAAATCCTCGAGCTCTTTCGGAAGCACATGTATGGCCGGGCACCTCTGGGCCGGCCAAAGGATATGACCTTCAAGGTCTTCGATCACGACCGAAAGGCGCTTGACGGGAAAGCGATCCGCAAGCAAGTGACGGTCAACTTCACAGGCAGAGAAGACGGCCCGACTATGGACATCCTTATCTACCTGCCCAAGACAGCCAAAGCACCTGCTCCGCTTTTTGTTCTTCTGAATTTCGGGGGCAACCATACGATCCATCCCGATCCGGCGATCAAGCTATCAAAAAGGTGGATGCGGGGGGGCCAGAGGGCGACAGACGAGTCGCGGGGAAGGGGCCGTTCGAGCTATCCGATCGAAAGGATCCTGGCGCGGGGATACGGGCTGGCGACAATCTATTATGGCGATCTGGACCCGGACTATTACGACGGCTTCAAAAATGGCGTCCACGGAGCCTTCGACAAACTTGTCAACGGCAAGCGGAGTCCGGATGCCTGGGGCGCAATCGGCGCCTGGGCATGGGGCTTGAGCCGGGCGATGGATTACTTCGGGACCGATAATGATATTGACCACAACCGGCTTACTGTGCTTGGTCACTCCCGTCTGGGCAAAACGGCGTTGTGGGCTGGCGCTCGGGACGAGCGGTTTGCGATTGTGATCTCCAACGATTCCGGCTGCGGCGGCGCGGCACTGAGTCGCCGACGCTTCGGAGAGACGGTCCAGCGGATCAACACGTCGTTTCCCCACTGGTTCTGCGAAAACTTCAAGAAGTACAATCGCCGGGAAGATGAACTGCCGATTGACCAGCACATGCTCATCTCGCTGATGGCCCCAAGGCCGGTATATGTCGCCAGCGCCGACGAGGACCTTTGGGCGGATCCGCGGGGCGAATTTCTATCCGCAAAATACGCAACCCCCGTTTACCGCCTGCTGGGCCTCAAGGGTCTGGAGGCCGACAAGATGCCCGCTCTCAACAGTCCTATTCATGAAGGCAGAATCGGCTATCACATCCGCACTGGCAGGCACGGCCTGACCGAGTACGACTGGCAGCAGTACCTCGACTTCGCCGACAAATGCCTCAAAAGAAAGCAGAATCTGGCCGGCAAGTCCGAGATCACTCATTGTGTGACGGTTCAGCCGATCGTGATTCGGGACGACGACGGCAAGAACCCGGCGAGGATCAACATCGTCGAAGAGCTCATCGATCAGGTCTACGGAAGGGCGGGTGTGGACGTTCGGTTCGTCAAGCCCATTCTCTACGATTCCACGGCGGTTTCCATTTCAAGGATTGACGTACCGCCTGCAGGCAACCTATGTGGTCCCTTCTTCAGAAGGCAGACTCAGCGAGGAGATTAGACCAATGTTCCAATCGATGAGAGATCACCTAATCGAAGAATTGTCCCGGATAAGAGAAACCGGCCTCTACAAAAGTGAACGAATCATTACCAGCCCACAGCGCGCACGGATCAGCGTCGAGGCTGAACGGGCCGCCGGAGAAGTCCTGAATATGTGCGCCAACAATTATCTGGGGCTGGCAGATCATCCGGAACTCATCCAGACGGCGAAAGAGGGCTTGGATCGATGGGGCTATGGGCTGGCGTCGGTGCGATTCATTTGTGGGACGCAGCAGATCCATAAGCAACTCGAACGAAAGCTCTCTGAGTTTCTCGGGACGGACAACACAATCCTGTACACCTCGTGTTTTGACGCCAACGGCGGCTTGTTTGAGACTCTCCTTTCCGAAGAAGATTGCGTGATAAGCGACGAGCTCAATCACGCCAGCATCATTGACGGCATCCGCCTCTGCAAAGCTAAGCGGCTTCGCTATCGAACCTGCTTCATGGGTGACCTGGAAAGGTGCCTCAAGGAAGCACAAGACGCCCGCTTTCGATTGATCGCGACCGACGGCGTCTTTTCCATGGATGGGGCGATTGCGAAATTGGACAAGATCTGCGACTTGGCGGACAAGTACGACGCGCTGGTAATGGTGGATGACTCGCACGGTGTGGGTGTTCTGGGGGAGTCGGGACGCGGCACGCACGAACACTGCGGCGTCATGGGACGCGTTGACATCATAACCGGTACGCTGGGCAAAGCCCTTGGGGGCGCCAGCGGTGGCTACACGAGCGGCCACAAAGAGATCATCGAGTTCCTCAGGCAGCGTTCGCGGCCTTATCTGTTCTCCAACACCGTCGCACCAGCGATCGTGGCAGCGTCATTAAAGGGCTTGGACATCCTGACCGCCTCGGGCGAACTGAGGAACAAGCTCTCGAAAAACACGCGGCGCTTCCGCGAGAAGATGGCGGTGAACGGCTTTGATGTCAAACCGGGCGACCATCCGATTGTTCCCATCATGCTCGGCGATGCCTCGCTTGCGGAAAAAATGGCCTCCCGGCTTCTGGAAAAGGGCGTTTACGTGATCGGGTTCTCCTATCCCGTCGTCCCCAAAGGCACGGCACGTATCCGTGTTCAAATATCCGCAGCCCATTCCCCTGAGGATATAGATTTCGCTCTGGAGATGTTCAAAGAAGTGAAAGATGAATTCGGCATCTGAGGCGGAAAGGTGCGAGATGAAGAAGACCATGAAGGCGCTGGTAAAAAAGAAGATGGAGCCAGGGCTGTGGCTCGATGAGGTCCCGGTTCCCGAAATCGGGATCAACGATGTTCTCATCAGGATTCACAAGACAGCCATATGCGGAACGGACGTGCATATTTGGAACTGGGACGCCTGGTCGCAGAAAACGATCCCCACTCCCATGATCATCGGCCACGAGTTCGCCGGGACCGTCGCGGCCATGGGAAGTAATGTAACTGACCTCGGAATCGGCGATGTGGTTTCCGGCGAGGGGCACATCGTCTGCGGCCGCTGCCGTAACTGCCTGGCGGGCCGAAGGCACCTCTGCATGAGCAGCAGCGGTGTCGGCGTCAACCGGCCGGGCGTATACGCCGAGTACCTCAGCATTCCTATCACAAACGTATGGCATGCTAACCCCAACATCCCGATGGAAATCCTCGCGATCTTCGATCCTTTCGGCAACGCCACGCACACAGCACTGTCCTTCAAGGTGCTCGGCGAAGACGTTTTGATTACAGGCGCCGGGCCCATCGGCATCATGGCTACAGCCGTCGTAAGGCACGCCGGGGCGCGCTACATCGTTGTCACCGACATGAATCCTTATCGCCTGAATTTGGCGAAGAAGATGGGCGCCACGGTTGCCCTCAACGTGGCGGAAGGCCAGCCGCTTGAAGATGTCCAGAAGAAACTGGGCATGAGGGAGGGCTTCGATGTTGGACTTGAAATGTCCGGCAGCGGTGAAGCCTTCAAGGACATGCTGGCCAACATGTGTCACGGCGGAAAAATTGCCATACTCGGCATCCCGACGCAAAAGCTGGCCATCGATTGGAACACCGTCATCTTCAACATGATTACCATCAAGGGCATTTACGGTCGTGAGATGTACGAGACGTGGTACATGATGGAGTCCATGATTAAAACCGGCCTGGACATCTCTCGCGTGATCACACATCGGTTCCATTACACGGAGTTCGAAGAGGCCTTTGAAGTGATGCGCTCGGGCCAGTCGGGCAAAGTGATATTGAACTGGGTCGCTGAATCCGAAATCGAATAAAAGGGATCGTAGAGCAAAAACCAAGCATATATCTTCTGGAGCACCTTCCCCGCCGCCGATACATCCTGTACCGGAAACGCTCGGTGAGACGAGTACAGGCGTGTGCGAAACCGTCTCCGGCGCCCGCTGGCCCCGCGCCGTGGCATGAGCTACCTGCCCGCGAGGCAGAGAACGCGTCCCCCTTCGTCCGCCAGATATAGCCGCCCGCCAGCGGCAATCATGCCGTCGAAGATCGGCGGCGAGTCGAGCTTGTACTCGGCGAGGTTGGAGCCGTCGGCGGCGTTGACGGCCCAGAGCAACGCGCCACGCTTCCCTTCCAAGGCGGCGACCTGCTCGTCGAGCTTCCTGCGGATATCTGGGTCAAGGAAGCGGCCCCAGGCCCTCTTCTCATCCACGAGATCCGGAGGGCCGGCCACGAAGAGCGTCTTGCCCGCAAGCACCATCGCCCTGGCGAGCAGCGGCGGGTGCTCCTTAAGCCACTTGTAGTCAACGGCCGTCAACTGCGCCGCTGTGAGCTGGATGACTCGGTTTCTCCAGTTCACCACGTCCTGCTTGGCTCGTTTTAGGTTCCTGACACGTTCCGGGACGATCTGCTTGCCGGCCGCGAAGAGCCGGTACTCCAGCACGGAGGAGTTGCTGAGGTACTCCGGATCGCGGCTGTAGCCGTAGACGCGATTTTCGTCGAAGACGAGGATTCGCCCTGTCGGGACGAGGCGGCCAGGGATGAACCACTCGCCCCAGCCCTCGCCTGCGTTCTTGCCGTAGATCCAGTACGCGCGGTGGAACCACGTGTCGTCCAGCATGCCGATGGGGGAGAACAGGTGCAGGCCGCCGTCCTGATCCTCTTGTACCTCAGGCTTGATGACCGTGCGCCGGCCCTGCAGGTCAAACCTCTGCGACCGCATGTAGACACGCTTCCCGTCGCTGGAGAGCACATCCGGCAGCGCGACGGGCATCTTTTTCCGATTGATGTAAGCCTGAAGATTCTTGCCGGTCTTCGGGTCCTTGTCGTCGAGGACGGTCTCGGAGAGCTTCTTGCCGGTCTCGGGATCGAGCCGCAGCATCCGCAGACCGCCGTCCAGGAACATTGACCGCCCCGCGACGCAGTACAGCACTCCGTCCTGCACCAGTACGCTGCCGTGCACCGGCCAGACGCTTTCGACCTGCTCGTACGCCACGTGATAGCGTTCCGCCGGCGCTGCACGGAACCTCCAGGCCAGCTCGCCGTCGGCAGCGCGCAGGCTGTACACGCAGCCGTCGGCGCAGCCGAACAGCACGCGGCCATCGTAAACGGTGGGGGGCGAGTCGATCCGCCCGCCGGCCGTGTAGTGCCAGAGTGCCTTGCCGCTGGCGGCATCGAGGGCGTAGAGGGTGTGCTTGTTGACGGACGCCACGAACAGCTTGCCGTCGGATGCGGTCAGGCTGGTGAGTTTGCCACCGAGCCTGGCGGTCCACGCGGGCGACAGGCTGGTCGGTACCGTGGTTTTCGTGTATCCGCTGCGGCGGGCATCGTGTCTGTAGGTGGGCCAGGAGCCGTCTTCGATTTGCGATTGTGGATTCTCGATTTTGCCGTAGGCGGGGCCTTGCTCGAGGCGGCCTTCGTCAGACGTTTGCGGCCGTGCCTGCGACTTTCCCGCCGGCGCCAGAGCGCAGAAACCGCGTAGCTTGGATTGATAGTAGCACGCGCACGCGTGCGGCGGGGCGTACAGAAGCCCATTGCAGGGCATCACCCCGTAGATGCAGCTGCCGCGGACCCAATGGTGAATCTGCCACTGCTTGGTCTCCGGGTCGATGAACTCGGTGCCGGTCCAGGAGGGAATGATGTACTTGTCGGTGGCCTTGCTCGGATAGCACCGCTGATGCATGACGGCGAAGGGGTCGGTGTCAGGTTTGAACTCCTTCTTCACCTTCCCCGTTCGCGGGTCTCGGCCGGTGAACGTGCCCTTCGACCGCTGGAACGAACTGGCGATGTCGCCTGACCAGACCAGCCCGTCCATGACGATCACATCTTCCGGACAATAGTGGCCGGACGCGTGCATGGTTGCTTGCCAGAGCTGCTTGCCGCTGTCGGCATCCAACGCCACCACTTGGCGCCTCTCGCCGGAGATCAGGGCCACTCCCTGATACAAGACCATCTTCGGCGACCAGCCGGTGGGGATGATGACGCTCCGCTTGAGCGGCGTGGACCGCCACCGCTGCTTGCCGGTGGAGTGATTGAGACACACCACCGCGTCACCATCGTGGAAGATGACTCGCTTGCCGTCGGCTGCCAGCGTCAACGGCATCACCTTGCGCTGCTGCTGCCACACGCAGTTGCCGCTCGCAGCGTCAATGGCCATGAGCTCGCGCATTTTTTGGTCCCAGCCCCAGCGCCGGCTGGCGCGGTCGCGTTCGGACCAGCAGTGGGCGTTCTCCTGGCGGTAGTCCACCAAATTGCGGTCGGGATTGACTACCAGAAAGAGCACTCCGTTAGAATAGAGAATCTCTTCGGCGGTCTTGGTACCCTCAAAGGTGCGAAGAATCTTGCCCGTTGCGGCGTCCAACTCGCTGAGCGGCGCGTTGATGCCGAGGGTCACGTACACGCGGTCGCCGACCGCGACCAGCCGCCGTGGCAGCAGCGCCGGACCACTCTTTAACGGCCAGAGATGATTGTACCAGGTCTCGATCGGTCGCTTCCACAAAACGGTGCCATTGAAGGCGTCGCGTGCGGCCAGCACCCACTTGGGCGGCAGTTGGATTGACGCTTTCGGGCCTTCGTCGATGATGTAGAAGATCCGCCCGCCGCCGGACACCAGCGCGCTGAGGCTGGCCATATGGTCGTGATGCCGTGCCCACCGAGGGCTGCCGACCCACTGCATCCGACGCGGCGGGCCGACGACCTCATCGTGTGCGACAGGGTTGCCGGTAGCATCGTGGAGCCAATGTGTCCACTCGTCGATGTTTTCGGGCCGCGGCTTGACGGTTTTCGTCCACTTCCCGTCGCGCTCAATGTACGCCGCACCCTTCGGCGCCAGGACGCGCATCACCTCGGACATCGCCACGTCGCCCAAGTCCTCGGCCACGACGAGATTCACCAGGTTGTCTGCGTACGGCAGGCGCTTGCCGTCGAACCGCGCCACCGACACCTTGCCGCATAGGTCAAGCGAACGGATGTGCTCACGCGCGGCC
>JABMQX010000655.1 GCA_013203085.1 bacterium
GACGTGAGCGTGGGAGACCTTGGTTTGACAGGCAAACGATGCTGATATTGGCATTCGCATGTTGGTCTGGGCTTTCCGTTCTCTGGTCTCATACGCTAATACCCGCTCTTCACTTTCTTGCCACCATGACACAGATCGCCTTTTTTTGGGTACTAATGCGAGGCCTGGTGCGGACTCGAGGCGCCCTGCGGACAGTCTCCATTTCTTTCCTCGCCGGCACACTGCTCGCGGTAGCCGCGTCAATCGCCTTCCCGCGGTGGTCTATAGGACCTCGGATGATATACGCCCGCGGCAATCCCAATCACCTCGCGAGAGATATTGTCATTAGCCTGATTTTGCTGATGTACTTCATCCCCAAATGGCGTCCAAGCCGCCGGGCAATCGGCATCGCGGTTGGGGTTATGCTGGTTTTTTCGCTTGCGCTGACCCAGAGCCGCGCGTGCTGGGCAGCCGCTGCAATATGCCTCCCCATTCTCTTTCTCAGACGTGGGGGAGTCCGCTCTGCCGGGGCACTCGTTGGTATGACTTTTGGGGCCATCGTATTACTGGGGATGGGGGTCTTCGCCGCTCGTCTGGGCATCACCCCCCGGTTGCTGCAGGCACGCGGGAGAAGCATGTTTGTGCCTGCCGTGATTCGCGGTTCCCGCGCGGAGATCTGGCGAGCCGGGCTATCAATAGCTTGGGCCCACCCTGTCCTCGGTGTTGGCGCCGGCAACTTCATTCGGCACATGCCCGAAGCCGTCGAACGAATGGAATACTTTTCCCATCCCCATGCTCGGCTCGCCGCACACAATTCTTTCATTGATGCTTTTGCGGAGTTAGGCGTTATAGGTTTAGCTCTCCTCGCCGCAGTTTTAATCGAGTGTTTCCGCGGGCTCAAAGGCCAACCGCCCGGCACAGAAAAGATGTTGGCGTGGTCCCTCCTGTTATTCGCCACCATCCGGATGATTTTCGCTACCTCTCATTATCAGAAGAGCATTTGGTTCGCCCTTGTCCTGAGCCAAATTGTCATCGCAAGAGGGATATTCCGGCCGGAGATCGAGGAGGCTCTCGCGGACGAGACCGATTGAGACATGAAGCATTTGTGGTAGAGTGTGTCCCCTAATTCGCAAAGGCGCTTAGCGCGTTAAGGAAAAAATGCGGGTCAAAAAACACGTTTTGATAGTCCTGATGTCGGCGGCGGCAGCGCTCCTTCTGTGCGAAGTCACGGAGGATTCCTCGGAAACAGTGCTCCGCGCCCTTCGCTCGGCTGCGAGAGGCAACTCTCTCAGAACCGGCCCAGAAATAACGGTGGACAGCCGGGGAGTCCCAAGCGTGGACTATGGCCGCCAGGGTGGCCTCTATGTCGGCAAACAGAAGAATCCCCTTGTCGTCGCAAGACACGGACTTGATTACTATTCGAGATACATCGGTGGGGAACAGACCGCCAAGGCGGAATTCCTCACGTGCGCCGACTGGCTTATGGCGCATGCGGTCCGACGTGGGCACTATGCCGTCCTCGAGTACACCTTCCCATGGCCGGGATACAAAGCCCGCCCCCCGTGGCGCTCAGCCATGGCCCAAGCCCCAGCTTTGCGAGTTCTGGCAAGAGCTCATGATCTCACCGGCCGCGCGGAGTACGAGGAGTGCGCGAAGGCGATCCTGGCGATCTTCTTCGTTGATGTCATCAATGGTGGCGTCACCCGGAAGGATTCTGACACGCTGTGGTGGTACGAGGAGTGCACGGCTGAAGGCGCCCTCGAGTCGAGAGTCCTCAACGGGATGATGTACACGCTTTTAGACCTATACGACTACCATAAATGGACCGGGGATGGCGACGCCCTTCTTCTATTCGACCGGGGGATCGCCGCCCTGGAGGAGGCGCTGCCCCGCTACGACAGGGGTGGGTATTCCTCCTATGACGCCTTGGGCCAGCCCGCTTTTCGATATCACAGGGTGCATGTCGCCCTTCTTGATCGCCTTCACGCAATCACCCGCTCCCGCACCCTGAAGATATATCACGATAGGTGGGCGGCGTATGCTGGAAAGCCCTTTGCCATCCGAGTCATTACCGGCCCCGACAAGGCTAAGCTCGGCGTCCTCGGTCTCAACGTCTTGGCCCTGGTCGCCCTCTCGGAGTCAGCAACGTTCCTCATCCGGCGATGGCGCCGGCCGCGGGTTATGGCCTCGAAATGATAGCCGAGTGCTTTCCGGCCAGAGCAACTGGGAGGCTGCGCAACGAATGAGAATCCTTGTGCTTTCCGAGATGTTCCCTCGCCCGACCAACCCGGTGCTCGGCGGCTTCGTTCTTTCCGAATGTAAAGCTCTTAGCCGCCACGGCGTCCGCTTTGGGGCGATCTCGCCCATCCCCTATTCCCCACGCCTTCTCTGGCGTTACCCCAGGTGGCGCCGCTACGGCGAGACCCCGCCCCGC
>JABMQX010000656.1 GCA_013203085.1 bacterium
GCGGTAGTAGTTTCAGGGGCGATTGTGTAGAGTGAGCAAAGGACGGAGTTCCATGCCAGGAAGTCGCTTTTCAACGAAATGGACGAAGTCGCACGATCCCCTCAGAGGAGCTGTTTGAAGTCGGAGCTGCCGCGTTCGCAATCTGTTGGGCAGGGAGGAATCGGGTTTTGGGAACGCTTGGTCGGAAAAACCTCGAGCCGGCGAGTAGTGAAGTGGTCAGGCGCCGGCTGAGCCTCGCCGGATACCGGGTTCTTGCAGGAAGTTTTTTTCTCAAGAGTCCGGGACAGGTCGCACAGGGCATCCTCGGAAAGTATCTGGTCAGGTCTCTCAATCGGAAGTTGCTTATCGGGCGCATAGTCGAGGCGGAAGCTTACTACGGTGAGGACGATCCGGCGTCGCACGCCTTTCGGGGAATGACAGCTCGCAACAAGGTGATGTTCGATATCGGAGGAAAAGCGTATATTTATCTTGCATACGGGAACCATTTTCTGCTAAATATCATTGCAGGAAGAAAAGGAATTCCGGGCGCAGTTCTGATCAGGGCAGTGCAGCCCGTGGAGGGAATCGCAGAGATGGTGAGGCTTCGCAATGTCCCAGATGTTGCTCGCCTGACAAGTGGCCCTGGGCGCCTGACAGAGGCTTTTGCAATTCGGGGAAAACATAATGGTTGCGATCTGACCGATTCGGAACTGCTGGCTTGTCGCAGAATCGGTGAACGCAAGCCGGACATCGCAGCTAGCTCTCGAATTGGGATCAGCCGGGGGAAACAACTCTACGAGAGATATTACATACCGGGCAATCCTTTTGTATCTGCTCCCGGCCGCCATACCCGGACGAAGACAGCTCCGGGTGTGCGGGCAGGCAAACCAAACACATCGTGAAACTCGCCGCTGAAGCGTGGGCACCTTCATTCCAAACCAACTCCTTGAGCGAATACTGGCTGAGACGGATATAGTCGAGCTGGTGGCGTCGTACTTTCCCCTTAAGAGGTCCGGCCGCAACTTCAAGGCTCTGTGCCCCTTCCATGATGAGAAAACCCCGTCGTTCATGGTCAACCGGGAGAGGCAACTTTTCAAGTGTTTCGGCTGTGGGAAGGGAGGCAATGCCTTCCACTTCCTGATGGAGAAGGAGAAGTTATCTTTCTACGAAGCCGTATCCACGCTGGCTCAAAAAGCGAATATACCCCTCCCGGAAAGAAAAGGCGCCGCAAGAAAAGAGCAGGGTAGGGAACGGATGTTCGCGGCGATGTCGTTTGCCGTGGGTTACTTCCGGGAACAGTTGAGGAAGCCGGCGGGCGAGGCGGCTGCGAGCTACCTCCGAGAACGAGGGATCACAGAACCGACCGCCGAGAAGTTCTCATTGGGGTTCGCCCCCAACTCGTGGGATTCATTGTTGAATCGGGCCAAGCGCAAGTTCAGCCCTTCTGTTCTCGAGCAAGTGGGTTTGATCGTCCCCCGGGAGAACTCCCCCGGACACTACGACCGGTTCAGGAATCGAGTCATGTTCCCGATATTTGATCCTCGGGGGCGGGCTATAGGATTCAGCGCTCGAGTTCTCCCCGGCGGGGAACAAGATGACGTGTCTCCTAAGTATATCAACTCGCCGGAATCTCCTCTCTTCAATAAACGTGGAGTCCTTTACGGTCTGAACGTGTCAAGGAACGAGATAGCCAAGCAGAACAAGGTGATCGTCTGCGAAGGGCACACGGACATGATAGCGATTGACCAGGCGGGCTTCGGCAACGCGGTGGCTGCCCAGGGCACGTCCTTCACGCTCACCCAGGCGAGGTTGCTCAAAAGATATTGCTCCGAGGTGATTTTCGCTTTTGACGCGGACTCCGCTGGACAGGACGCCACTCTGCGGAGCTTTGAACCACTAATGGAGGCGGAGCTGGACGTGCGTGTGGCTCCGCTCCCGTCCGGATATGACCCGGACCTCTTGATACGAGAGAAGGGAACAGGGGAGTTTCAGAAGCTCCTCGAGAGGTCCGTGGAGCTCGTGGATTTTCAATACGATGTTCTCAGAAAAAAGACCGATGAAGGGACTCTCGCGGGGCGGCGTGAGATCGCCTCTCAGATGCTTCTGACGGCGAACAGAAGCCCCAGCGCCATCGTCAAAGACTCTTGGATACAAAGGATTTCCGCTGCCCTACACATCCCGGAGACGGCGTTGAGAGCCGAAATGCGAAGAATCCGGGGCAAGTATCGCCCCTTTGTACGGTCGAACTCACGCCTTGATTCCTCGCAGGAGGTGCGGGAGAATTTTGCCGACGTTGACAGCCAAAGAGACCTCATCGGCTACATGCTTGGCTACGAAAACGTCCGAGGCCTCGTCGCCGAGCGGCTCGGCGTGGAGGACTTCAGCGATCCCGTGTACAGGCGCCTGGCTGAGGCAATTCTTTCCGCTCACCGGAAGGGAGAGAAAATCAACGCCGAAATGCTCCTCACGAAGGCTGATAACGCTCAGGAGGCGGAGCTGGTTTCTCGCTTTATCCTGAAGCCGATCGAGTCGGAGAAGCCCCTGACGGTAGCCGATGACCTGATCGAAAAGGTCTTGAAACCCGGGCAAGTGCGGAAAAAGAGGGAGTTACAGGAGAAGATCGCCCGGGCTGGCAGGGACGGGGGCGATCGAACATCTTTTCTGGCGGAGTTCCACGAACTCTGCAAGGCGAAGAAGTCAACCTAATAATTTGTATAGAAAGATGTTGACGGCAAACCAAAGGTGGCATATAGAAGCGGTCAATGTGCTGTCAGTGGGCCGAACTCGTGATTAACAATTAGGTGATATTTTATGGGCAAGCAGGAGAGAAACAAGAGAATTCGAGAACTTATCCAACTCAGCTCTGAAAAGGGCTACATCACTTACGATGATATTAACGAAATTCTTCCGGAGGACATCGTTTGCGCCGAAGAAATTGATTCCATTATGATCCTCTTGCGGGGTATGGACATCGGGATCATGGACACCTCCGAGGCGGAGAAGAAACGGCCCACTCGGTGGGAAAAGAAAAGAAAAGCCGCACAGAAAAAGCAGGAGGAGAGAATAGATGTCCTGGATGATCCCGTCAGGATGTACTTGAGGCAAATGGGGCAGGTTCCTCTCCTGACGCGTGATCAGGAGGTAGAAATCTCCAAAAGGATCGAGAAGGCAGAGAATGAGATTCGCAGCCGCATCGCCACATTCCGCCAAACGCCAAAGGAAGTCATCGCCCTGGCGAAGCGATTGCAGGCGGGGAAAGAGCGCTTCGACCGCATAGTGCAAGAGAGAGCTGTTAAGGACCGCGAAAGGCTAATGGGCCTGCTGCCCAAGTACTGCGAGCAGCTCCAGAGAGCGGATCACAGACTCACTGTCCTGTTGGAGAAGCATTGCCGAAGAAGGATCAGCGCCATCGAGAAAAAGAAGATCGGCACCCAGATCAAGAGGAACCGCACAAAAGTGCGGGACCTCGTCGGCAAATTGCACTTCAAGCAAAAAGCCATTGACATGTTTTGCGGTGCGGTGGTCTCCATTTACGACAAGGTGTGCGACTCCAAAAGGCGAATTGCTCACCTGCAGGGGCAGAGAAAGAAGGCGTCCATCCTCGCAGAGATCAAGAGCGAGAAGATGAAACTCGCTCGCATTGAGGCTTCGGTGGGAAAAAGCCTGGATGAGTTCTGCAACGAGGTCTTGGAGCTGCAGAACTGGATGGACGAGGCGAGGATCGCCAAAAGCGAAATGGTCGAAGCCAACCTCCGGTTGGTCATCAGCATCGCCAAAAAGTACACCAACAGAGGATTATCCTTCCTCGACCTCATCCAGGAGGGGAACATGGGCCTGATGAAAGCGGTCGAGAAGTTCGAATACCGCCGCGGATACAAGTTCAGCACCTATGCCACCTGGTGGATTCGCCAGGCGATAACCCGCTCCATCGCGGATCAAGCTCGAACCATCCGGATCCCTGTTCACATGATCGAAACCATCAATAAGCTCGTCCGGGCCTCCAAGAAGCTCGTTCAAGAGCAGGGGCGAGAGCCGACTCCCGAAGACCTCGCGGAGGAGATGAATCTCCCTTCCGATAAGGTCCGTGGGATTCTAAAGATTGCTCAACACCCCATTTCCCTCCAGACCCCCATCGGCGATAGCGACGATAGTCACTTCGGGGACTTCATCGAGGACAAGGGGGCCGAATCCCCCTCGGAGGCTACCGGATACACCCTTCTCAAAGAAAAGATTCAAGATGTTCTCTCCAGTCTCACCCCCAGGGAGAGGCGAGTTCTCACCTTGCGGTTTGGACTCGATGACGGCTGCCAACGAACCCTTGAAGAGGTGGGTAACGAGTTCAGCGTCACTCGCGAGCGAGTTCGGCAGATCGAAGCGAAAGCTCTCCGAAAAATGCGCCACCCCACCCGTGCCTCGAAGCTCAAAGGGTTTCTGGAATCTTACGGAGGCGGCGTGCTCCCCTCTCAGACAGGAATCGGGCCTGCGGAGTGAGCACCCGCCCCATTGCCGCCAGGGGGGGGCGATATGACGATTTCATAGGCGCGGTGACGGGTTTGTGCCGATGAAATATCCTGCTGTCCCGTCAAAGAAGCTCCGTTCTCAGACCAGCATACGTAACGCAGGTAGAGCAGGCGGGTGCGGCTGTATTTCCGTGGCATGCCACGCGCCGCTTCCACCGACCCGATAGGACGCTTTTCAGCGTAGGGGAGACCCACGACCTCACCACTGCCGGGCTTCTCGATCAGGGGTTTCATCCGAATCCTGCCACGGATATACAGCCACACCCCATTGATCATTGATCCTCCGGTTTGACTTTCGGTCTATTACCGATTATGATACAATTGTGCGGTTGGAAAGACGTATTGTCTGCCGTGTGAATGGATTCAGGTTCAACCACGTCAGCATATCGAGGCGGGGCGCGAAAAGCAGTGCGCGTAGGCACCGAATTAAGGATTTAGCCAAGAAGGGCATGGGTATGAGAAGAATGAAACGTAGAAGGTGGTTTGTGTTTGTCCCTGTGGTGATTCTGCAATGTCTCCTGTCGCTAAATACCTCCCAGGGGGCGTGGATCTGGACCAGGGAAACAGGCAGATTCCGCAACGTCAACGACGTCACGAAAGAAAACGCCAGACAACAGCTTCAGTACGCTGAGAGCTTCGAGAAGAAAAGAGACTTCAAGAGCGCTTTGCGAGAGTACAAAAAGACCATTAAGCGTTTTCCGACCTCTCCGGAGGCCGCCACCGCCACGTTCAAAATGGGCATCTGTTATGAGGAACTGGACAAGCCCAGCAAAGCCTTCAAGGCTTTCCAACAGGTTCTTGAGGACTATCCGGCGTTTCCTCACCCGAAAGAGGTTCTCCAGCGACAATTCGCCATCGCCAGAGATTATTACCACGGCAAGAAAAGACCCTTCCCTCTCATCAAACTCAGGCTGTTCAGGGCGAGGGGGGCGGCTATCGAGTACTTCAATAAGATAGTGGAGACGGCTCCCTATTCCGACCTCGCAGCGGAAAGCAAGCTGCTGGCAGCGGAGCTTCAGCAGAGAAAGAAAAACTACGACGAGGCGATCAAGAGCTATCAGTTCATCGTCGAACACTATCCGCGGACCCCTGCGGCAGAAACCGCCCTTTTCCAGATCGCGTCATGTCATTATCAAAAAGCCCTCCTCGCCCGCTATGACGAGAAGTCCATATCCCTCGCCAATACGAACTTCAAGAGTTATGTTGAAAAACATCCGGAAGGCCAGCACGCCAAAGAAGCGGAAGAAAAACTGATGTCGCTCGATGAGAAAAAGGCGAGAGGGGCTTTTGAGGTGGGGCACTTTTACGAAAAGACGAAAAAATTCCGGAGCGCTTCGATCTATTATGCGGATGTGCTAAAGCGGCATCCACTATCTGCCTGGGCGGTGAAAGCGGAAGAGAGAATTCAAGCCATGCAAAAACGCGGCGTTCTGGAGGAAACGGGTTCGGCGGGCGGCTCTTGACGGGACCCATGCGTAGGCTGGCGTGCAGTGTTAGCTCAGTGTGAAAAACCGGAAAAGAAAGTGTATGGTCGGCGCTGATTTGTAAGGAGAGACATGTGAAGATTCCTTCTGCAATCAAAGTAATAGCTGTGTTGTTGGCGTCCTCCACGGGATTGATCGGGTGTGCGGGCTATCGCATGGGAACACTCCTGCCCGAACAGTACAAGACTATCAGCGTCCCGATGTTCAAAAACGCCACTAATCAGCCCAATATCGAGTCGCTGGCGACAAATGCCGTCATCGAGCAGTTGAATGTGGACCGGACGCTTCGGGTGGTTGGCCGCGACTCGGACCTTCTCCTCGAGTCCACGATCGCCAGGTACGTCCGAACGCCGATTCGCTATGCGGGCGGCACGCGCCCTCAGGAGTATCGCCTCATCATAACCGTCTCTGCCACTCTCAGGGACGTCCGCGAGGGGGAGGACCTCTGGGCGAATAGGGCCATCAGCGGCAACTTCGAGTTCCCCGCCGGGGGAGACCTCCATTCCTCCGAAAGAGCCGCTCTTCCGATGGTGATGGAGGACCTCGCCCACGACATCGTGGAAGCGATAGTCGAGGGCTGGTGAACCTCCCACTCGGGTTAATCGGGGATGATTCCTCGGCCGGTTGTCTCCCACGGGACCTGACTCTCAAGCGCCGGGAACCGCGCGAGGGGACAGGGCTTTTCGGGTATTCGTTAGCATGAGGTTGCAGGATTTCAAAAAGTGCCTTTCCTCTCTCAAACCGACGGGCACATTTCTGCTCTGGGGTAACGAGACGCTTCTTATTGATGCAATCATCTCGAAGCTTAAAGATGAGATGTTTGGGAAGCGGGAGGGTAGGAGCACAAATTGCGTCGTCTTGTATGCCAGGGATTGTCGAGCCTCCGACGTTGCAGCGGCGGCTTCCACTCATCCCCTTTTCGGGGACAAATCCCTCGTAATCGTCCACAACATTTCGGACTTCGCGGAGGCGGAGCTGGGGATCATCAAGGAGTATCTCTCCGGGCAAACTCCAGCCGCCGTCCTCGTGCTCACCGACACCATTTCACCTCGACGTCGTTATCCGATGCCACCCCATCCGGCTGTTCCGAAGGGAAAAGCTCGCGTGATTGATGTGTCCTCGCCCCCTTCGTGGGAGTTCGATAGGTGGGTGGATTTTCTTCTGTCAAAGGATGAAAAGAGAATCTCCCCCGGCGCAAAGGAAAGTCTCCGCGACAACGTCGGCAATAACATCACCACCCTCGCGATGGAAATCGAAAAGCTCGTTTGCCTCTCCGGAGATCAGAAGCAAATCAATGAAACGCACACAAAAGCGCTCCTCGGCCGCAGCAAGAGTGAGACAGAATTTGCCGCGGCGGAGGCGGTGGTTTCCGGCGATAGGACTTTAGCGCTGACGATGTTATCTGACCTCCTGCGAGAAGGGTCCAGCGTTCCAAAAATCACCGCTCTGGTCCGCTGGCAGGTGGAAAGAATCTGGCGGGGCAAGGAGATGCTGGAGGAGAGTTGCTCTCGCGCGCAGATTGGCCGCGACTTGAAGGTTCGCGAGAAATACATGGACGCCTTCATCAAGACCGCTAACAGATTTCGCGTCAGGGACTTGAGAAGGGCGCTGATGTCAATAATGGATGCCCAGCGGCGGGCGAGGTCGGAAAAACTGGACGAGCGAACAATCGCCGAAATGTTGCTCATCGCACTCTGCAAGCCTCCGGCGTCAACTCGCCCCGCCCGGCCCGCATGAAACAACCTCCCATTTCACCGCTGCCGGAGGGCCGGAGACCCCGCTATCTACTTGCACTCCTGACATCCACGGGTCGCTGAGAGAGCCTCACCCGGCTTGAGACGCTGCCTGTCCTTCCTGCGGAGCGGAGGCGCCGGAGCCGAGCAGATTGTTCACCTTTTTCGCAAGGCGGGACTTGTGGCGTGCGGCGGTATTTGCCTTGTAGATTCCCTTCTTGACGCCCTTATCGTACAGCGAGGCGAGAGCTCGCAGAAGGTTCTGGGAATCTTCCTTCCGCTCCTCCGCTATGGCGCGCAAGAGCTTCCGCTGGTGAGTTCTCAGCTTGGATTTGAAAGAAGCGTTTCTCAACCTTCGCTTCTCGTTCTGCAACATCCTTTTCTTGGCTGATTTCGTTATTGGCACTTAGCTATAACCTCCTTAAATGGCAAGCAGATCGGGAGCAACCGATCGCTCTACAGGGTTGCCAAAATCGTCCATGACTACCGAATGGATACCTCTTCCCTTCGGAAACGCAGCAGTTATGTAACAAAAGACTCGCTGCATGTCAACGACATTCGCTCGGACCATTGTACTGCACAAGTAGAAGGTAAGCAGGCCTATGGGAGGTTGAGTTACCTGTGTGGCGAGGTGATGACGAGGTTGAGGGAGAGAGAGCGTGCACCCACACAGATTTTTATCTCTGTTGTGTTGACCGTTCGGGCTTCCAGTGCCCTTTGAGAAATGCCCCAAGAGGCGATGAACCCCTTTCGCACGTCGAGGCGTGGACGCGGTATCCGCTCGTCTATGAACGGTAGCTGCGAGGAATCCTGCCGAGATGGGAGGTCGCTGCGGTTGATATAGGAATTCTACGCGCACCGGAAGCTATTCTTGTTGACCACAGGTTCTCATTTTTCGTATGCTGCAAGTTGTCATAACACGGGAGAAGGGAATAGCAGATGAAAAAGCAAGCTCTCGGCAAAGGTCTTGATGCCTTGATCCCTCAGGAGTTGGTCAGCGCCCCTCCTTCGCCGAAGGGGGTGGTGAACCTCCGGATATCGGAAGTCAAGAGAAGCCCTTTTCAGCCACGGACGGCGTTCGATCAGGGAAGGCTGTCCGAGTTGGCTCGCTCCATCGCGCAGAAAGGGCTTATTCAACCGATTGTGGTGCGAGCTGCGGAGGGAGGCGGTTATGAGGTGGTCGCGGGCGAACGGCGCCTGCGAGCAACCGAAATGGCCGGCCGACGCGTGATTGCAGCGATGGTGATCGAGGCCAGCGATGAAGAGGTGCTTCAAATAGGGCTGATTGAGAACATCCAGAGGGATGACCTCAATCCTCTGGACCGCGCCGCGGCGCTGAGCCGCCTCATGGAAGAATTCTCTCTCACCCAGCAGGAGGTCGCCACCAGAATCGGCAAGGAGAGAGCCAGCGTAGCCAACTACGTTAGGATTCTGTCGCTTCCGGAGGAGGTTAAGGAGCTTATTCGTGACGAGAAGTTGACCTTCGGTCACGCCAGGGCGCTTCTTTCGCTGGAAGAACCTGCGGCGCAGCGCTCTCTGGCGAGGGAAGTTGTGGCAAAAGGCTTATCCGTCCGGCAGTGTGAAAAGGCTATTGCGAGAAAAAAATCGCCACGGATTTCTCAGCCAGCCGGTCCGAGGGCAGGGAGCGACGAGAACACGAGAGAACTCGAGGAGCAGATTCAAAAAATCCTCGGCACGAAAGTCAGAATCGTGCGAGGGAGGAAAACCGGCAGGATAGAGATTGAATTCTATTCCGACCACGATCTCAATAGGATTCTGGACCTCCTCAATCTCCATATTATCAGTTAGGCATTTTCGATCAAGCGGAGCCTACCCCTACGGAGCCCACCCCTAAACGGCATGGCGGTGGGTTCGTTAGGGCAAGGCGGGGAACGAACCTGTGCCCGTGGAAAGATCAAGCCGCCTGGGCGAGGGCTTACTCAATTGCCCTTCCCGGAAGGAACAGAGGATGGTTAAGAAAGCCTTAGAGAAAATTCAGCAGGCTGAGGAAGAGGCGCGTACTCTCGCGCAAGAGGCGAGGGAAGCTGTGTCCGCAGACCTTCTCCAAGCGAACAAAGACGCGGAGGAAATTGTCAAGAAAACCGAAGCGGAAAGCCGGCAGCGCGCCAAAACTCTCCTGGCCGAGTCGCAAAGAGAAAACGAAAAGATTGTCAGGGAAATCAGCGAGAAGACCGACAGAGAGAAGAAGCAACTTCGGGAAAGCGCTGAACAGCACGGGAAAGAGACCATCGGCTTCATCAAGGAGAAGTTTGCCGCCCAATGGCAATAGCGACGCTCAAGAAAATTGACATCATCGGACATAGTGCCGAAGGAGACCTCGTCCTCGAATTCCTTCAGGGGGAAGGAAAGGTCGAGGTCATTGACCTGGCCGACAAAAGCGATGAGTACAGGGACCTTTCCTTCCAAGAGCAGAGCTTCCGTTACGAAGAGGTAAGTCAAGCTGTTGAGAAACTCTCGCGGCTTATCTCCTTCTTTGAGGATTTCCGCGAGACAAAGAGGTCAGCCCTCTCGCCGAAGCCCGTCCTCCGCCGCCACGAGCTTCTCGATCTCCTCAAAAAACTCGACTACGACGCCCTTTACAAACGCTGCCGGGAGACCGAATCATCTCTAAAAAAGCTCGGAAAGAAGAGGGTGGAGCTTGCGAGCAGAAGGAAGGAACTTCTGCCCTGGTCGCTCCTCGACACCCCGCTGGATGCACTCAGAGACACGGAGTTCACTGCAAGCAGTCTCGGCTCCGTCCGAGAAGAAAGCTTTCCCCAACTTCAAGAGGCGCTCGAGTCCTTCCCGGAAGCCCACCTGGAGGTGGTCAACGAGGAGAAGGGGAACGTCTATCTCTTCGTTGTGTACCTCAAAACAGCCGAAGAGGAAGTAACGGAGTTGTTGAGAGAGCATGAGTTCGCGTTCCATCGCTTGCCCGGAGTCCCTCGGCGAGTGAAGGAATTTCTTAAAGAGATAGCCGTCGAAGAACAACGGTTGGAGTCCGAACGTCTCGCCCGACTCGATGAGGTGAGAAATCTGCTCTCCGAGGAAAATAAGGTTGCGGCCCTCCTCGACTACTTTTCGAACTTTGAGAAAAGAGAAAGCGTTAAGGAGCACCTTCTTTACAGCGGCGAGACCTTTTTTCTTCAAGGCTGGATAACGGCACAGGATGCCCTCGCGGCCCAGAAGAAACTCCGAGCGCGCTTTGACACCGTGGAGGTTTTCCTGTCGGACCCGTCGCCCGATGATACGCTTCCGATCGTCCTGGAAAACAAGCAGATCGTTAGGCCTTTCGAGTTCTTGACCGGCATTTATGGTTACCCGGCCTACCAGGACGTTGACCCGACGCCCTTCCTGGCGCCGTTTTTCGCTGTGTTTTTTGGGTATTGTCTGGGCGACGCGGTTTACGGTCTGATTCTCGTCTTGGCTTCCGTCTTCGCCCTGAGGAAGTTCAGAATGGGGCCGCAGGGGCAGCGCTTTTTCCGCCTTCTGCTGTACTGTGGAGTGTCAACGATTTTCTTTGGAGCCCTGACGAGCGGGTGGCTCGGGGACCTTCCAAACTACATTTTCGGGCGGACGATTCCCGCCATCTGGGTCAATCCCTTGGAGAATCCCACGGACGTGCTCAGTATCGCTCTCATACTTGGGATTCTCCAGATATGGACAGGTTATGCCGTGGCCGCTTACGACAACATTCGGCGCAAGCGATACCTGGCCGTTCTTCTCGATCAGGCGCCAATTTTCTTGCTCCTGGCCGGTCTGACGGGCATCGGCCTTATCTTTCTGAAAACGCTATCTGCGGAGGCGACTAACCTTTGTCTCGCGCTGGTGGGTGTGGGGGGTATTGTTATCCTGGCGGCCCATGGAAGACACGAGCGTTCCCTGGCTGGCAAAGCTGGTTTCGGCGTCCTGGGGTTATACACGACGGCCATTGGATATTTGAGCGACATCCTGTCTTATTCCCGACTCTGGGCTTTGAGCCTGGTGACGGGAGCCATGGCTGCCACGGTCAACCTCATAGCCTTCACCGTTGGCAAAATGGTTCCGATCGTGGGGATCGTTCTGGCTGTAATCATCTTCGTAGTGGGGCACGCGGCCACCCTTCTGATTAATGCGCTTGGAGCTTTCGTTCACACCATCAGGCTGCAATTTGTGGAGTTCTTCACCAAGTTCTTCAAGAGCACAGGGAAACCGTTCCAGCCTTTGTCAATCGAGAATAGATTCACAGTTATCCAAGAATGAGCAGGAGGTGAAATATGGAACTAGGCTTGGTTTTGGCGATAGCCGGCATCATCTCGGTAATAACCATCTCAGGGATTGGTTCGGCTATCGGCGTGGGCCTTGCAGGCCAGGCGGCAGCCGGAGTGATCAGCGAGGACCCCGAGAAGTTCGGGAAAATGATCCCCATCATCGCCCTCCCCGGAACACAGGGTTTTTACGGCTTTGTAATGGGGTTTTTGGTCATAAACAAGCTGAATTTGCTGGGGGCAGCCAAGAGCATACCCATTCAGCAAGGGTGGCAGCTTTTCGCTATTACCTTTGTGGTGAGCTTTGTGCAGTGCATTTCCGCGATCCACCAGGGGAAAGTTTCCGTCGCTTCCGTAGGTATGTTGGCAAAGAGGCCGGAAGAAATGGGCAAGGCCATGGTTCTGCCGGTCTTCGTCGAGATTTACGCCATCCTCGGTTTGGGGGCTTTCTTCCTGCTTTTTCAAGCGATAGAGGTCTGAAAATGGCGATTGAAGGCATCCTCGAAAAAATCAACAGGAACGCCGAGGAAAAAGTGAGTGCGATCAGGGAGGAAGGTCGCCTCAAGCGGCGGGAAATCATATCCAAAGCCGAATCGCAGGCGAAGGAAATCGGCGACAGAATACTCCGTGAAGCAAAACAAAAAGCGGAGCTGGAGAGGCGACGATCTTCCGTCTCGGCGGAGCTGGCGCGTCGCAAGGAAATCCTCAAGGAGAAGCAGAAACTCATGGAGGATTGCTTCCGCGAGGCTCTTGAGGAGCTTGTGAACCTGCCCACGGAGGAGTACCGCCCTCTCATCCGAAAAATGCTCTTGAAGCTCGTGTCAAGCGGAGACGAACGCATATTGATCTCATCCAACGATGAACAAAGGATTGATCAGGAATTAATCGAGGGTGTCAACGTTGACTTGAAAAAGGCGGGAAAGAAGGGTGACCTCAGATTCGACGGCGTTTCCTCCAGCATCCTCGGGGGCTTCGTTTTGAAGACGGAGGAGGTGGAGGTGAATTGTTCCTTCGGCACGCTCCTCGCCCAGCTCAGGGAAGAACTGCAATCGGATGTAGCGGGAATCCTGTTCGGAGAGAAGAAGTGAAGGAGAGAAAGGAGTCGCCAAGACCCGGTTCGGACACCCGTTACACCTATGCCGTCGGGCGCATCAAAGCCTTGGAAGCGAGGTTGATTTCTCCGGCGGAAATGGAACGGTTGCTCGAGGAAGAGACGCTGGCGGGAGCCTTTCGGGCTCTCGGTGAGTTCTCCGATTACGCGGAAACCATCGCTGCGGAAAAAAAGGGGCCGGAAGAGATTTTGGAGGAGCAACTGGCGCGTGCGTACGACGCTGTGTCGGAGTTCTCGCTGGGAAGCAACGCGATCCAAACCCTGCGGTTGAAATACGATTTCCACAATCTGAAAGTGCTCCTGAAAGCGAGGCTTCTCGGAGCTGAACCGGATGGTTTCTCGAAGATCGGTTTTCTGTCGCTGGAGGAGTTCAACCGTCTTCTGGCGGAGGGAACCGTTGGAGGGGAAGTTGACCGGTTTGCGGCGGAGGCAATACTCACGGCACTATCCGAGGTGGACGACGGCGACAGTCTCGAGAGAATAGAGGTCGTTCTGGACAAGTCCTACTACCGACTGTTCCTCAACAACCTCAGCGTAAATCCTTTCCTCGAGGAATATGCTCGCAGGACAATTGATCTCATTAACCTGCGGACGTTCTGGCGAGTTCAGCTAATGGACTGGCCGGAGGAGAGGCTCGCTGAAAGCCTTCTTCACGGAGGAACCATTCAGAAAGCCTTCTTCACGGCGAACGTTGCCACGCCCATTGCAGACTTCTCGCCGAAGCTGACGGATGACGCCTATCGGAGAATTCTCAGGGAGGCGAAGAACGCCTATCAGACCAAAGGAGACCTTTCCGTTCTGGACAAGCTGACGGATGATTTCCTCGTCGAGTTCCTGCGGAGGGCGAAATATTACTGCTTTGGTCTTGAACCGCTGGTGGGGTACATCGCTGCCAAAGAAAATGAGGTCATGCAATTGCGGGTCATCCTCCACGGGAAGGAAAAAGCCCTGCTCGCAGATTCACTACGAGAGGTTCTAAGGAGAAGTTATGCCTGACGAGAAACAGTTCACAAGAACCTCCCCTGTAGCCTTTCTCGGCTCAAGAGACGCCGCACTGGCTTTCGGCGCCATGGGCTTCGATACCTTCGGCGTGGGAGACGCACACGGTGCGAGGGAGGTCTGGGATAAGATTATCGAAGCAGGATATTCGGCAATTTTCGTGTCGGAAGCCCTGGCTGCGGAGATGAAAAGCCTGCTTGAGCCTTACTACCTGAAAGCGTTGCCCGCGGTGATCCTACTGCCGGAAAAACAGCCCGGCATCGGGCTTGCCGCGGAAAGAATCAGGCGAGCGACAATTAAAGCCGTGGGTGCTGAAATCTGATTGTTCGGGAGGAAAGAGTGATACAAGGGAGAATCTCACGGGTCTCCGGACCCCTGGTCGTCGCCAAAGAAATGCGCGGCGCCAAGATGTATGACGTTGTGCGGGTGGGCGAAAAAGGGCTCATCGGCGAGATCATCGGGCTAAAAGGTGAAGAGGCTTTCATCCAGGTTTATGAAGAAACGGCAGGGATTGGCCCGCCGGAGCCTGTTGTCTCCACCGGTCAACCCCTTTCGGCAGAGCTCGGTCCGGGTCTGATGGGCGGCATATTCGATGGCATCCAGAGGCCCCTTGCAGTAATTCGAGCGCAGGCCGGTGACTATATCGAGAAGGGATACGAGGCGCCGGCCCTCGATAGGGAAAAGAAATGGGCCTTCAAGCCCCTTTTGAAGAAAGGCGACCGGGTCGGCCCCGGCGACATCGTCGGCGAAGTGCAGGAAACCCCTGTCGTTGCCCATAAGATTATGGTCCCTGCGGGGATCGAAGGAACCATCGAGGAGATTCGCGACGGAGAATTCACCGTCACCGAGGAAGTCTGCCGCATAAAGACTCGGAACGGCACAGTTCCTATCTCGATGATGCAGAAGTGCCCGGTCAGAACCAGCCGCCCCGTCGAAAAGCGTATGGCGCCGAATGAACCGCTGATCACGGGTCAGCGGGTCATTGACACCCTCTTTCCCATAGCGAAGGGAGGAACAGCCTGTGTGCCCGGTCCCTTCGGCAGCGGCAAGACCGTCATTCAACATCAGCTCGCCAAATGGGCGAACGCCGACATCATTGTCTATATCGGCTGCGGTGAGCGGGGGAATGAAATGACCGACGTGTTGGAATCGTTTCCCAAGCTTAAAGACCCCCGAACCCATGAATCGCTCATGCACCGGACAATCCTCATTGCCAACACGTCCAACATGCCCGTCGCCGCAAGGGAAGCCAGCGTTTACACCGGCGTCACACTGGCGGAGTACTACCGCGACATGGGATACCACATCGCTGTGATGGCGGATTCAACCTCCCGCTGGGCGGAAGCTCTTCGCGAGATCTCCGGGCGGTTGGAGGAGATGCCGGGGGAGGAGGGCTATCCGGCGTACCTGGGATACCGCGTGGCAGATTTCTACGAGAGAGCCGGCAGAGTGAAATGCCTCGGCAAGCCGGAACGAGAAGCGACATTGAGCATCGTCGGCGCGGTCTCGCCGCCGGGGGGCGATTTATCCGATCCTGTCGTACAGGCAACTCTTCGCGTGGTTAAAGTCTTTTGGGGGCTGGAAGACAGGTTGGCATACATGCGCCATTTCCCTGCCATCAACTGGCTGCTGAGTTACTCCCTATATCTCGAGCACCTTTCGGAATACTTCGTTGAGGAGGTTCACGAGGACTTCACCGAGATAAGAACTGAGGCAATGCGCCTCCTCCAACTCGAAGATGAGCTTGCCGAAATAGCTCGTCTGGTGGGAGTGGATTCCCTTTCTCCTCAGGACAGACTTGTCCTCGAAACCGCCAGATCGATCCGCGAGGATTTCCTCCATCAGAACGCTTTCGATGAAATCGACACTTACACATCCATGGAGAAACAATATCATCTTCTAAAGAACGTCATTGAGTTCTATCGCCACTCCAAGAAACTCGTGGACGAGGAAATTGAACTGAAGGACATCACTTCTCTCCCGGTCCGACAGGAACTCAGTCGGGCGAAGTTCGTGGAGGAGGAGAAACTGGAAGAAATCCAAGCCATAGCTTCGAAAATCAAAGAAGAAATGGAGAGATTACGAGCCGGGTAACGAGCTTGTCCCATGATAGCGGCCTCCTCGGCTGTCCTCTTTCGCTGGCGGGGGCAAATTCCGATTGGAGGTGAAC
>JABMQX010000657.1 GCA_013203085.1 bacterium
CGGGTACAGCTCGAAATTCGGCCACCGCGCAAACGATCCCTGAAAGATGAAAATGACAGCTTCTCGAGGCACATCATATTCAGCCCCGAGCGGGTTCCTCATTGTTGACAAGCCGCCCGGCATCACCTCGCACGATGTCGTCCAGCATATAAGGCGTGTGCTGCGATTCCGCAAAATAGGACATCTCGGCACACTCGACCCGATAGGCACTGGCGTTCTGGTGCTCGCGGTGGGAAAGTCAACAAAAGCCGTCAAATACTTCATCAATGATGATAAGGTTTATCTGACAACTCTTCTCCTGGGCGTGGCGACCGACAGCCAGGACACCGATGGAAAGATCATCTCCGAAGCCCCGTGCCCCTCCTTTCCACTCGAGGAGGTCGAGAGGCTTTTCCGGCAGTTCAAGGGCGAGATCCAGCAGATTCCACCCATGGTCTCAGCGAAAAAAGTCCACGGAGAAAGACTCTATCAACTCCATCGAAAGGGAATTGAAATCCCGAGGGAGCCCAAGACGGTCTTCATCAGAAGGATCGAGATTCTGAACGTGAATCTCCCGGAGATTACTTTTCTTGTGGAGTGCTCGAAGGGAACCTACATCCGCACCCTCTGCTCGGATATAGGGGAAAAGCTGGGCGTGGGGGGTTGCATGTCTCGCCTTTGCCGGCTTCGCTCCGGCTTTTTCTGTCTGCGGGATGCTCGACCTCTTAGACTTCTTGAACGGATGTCGCCGGAGCAGGTAACCTCTCTCCTATTGCCTTTGGGCGTAGCCATGGAAAAAAGGATGCGCGGAGAGAAAAGTTGACTTGTTCCGGGTGCGGGTGAACCTCCCGCGGACTACATTGGCGGAAGTTCTTTCACGGAATCGCAAAAGATGAGAGTAATCAGAAACATTCAAAAAGCAGTTCGATTTCGGCATCCATCGTGCCTTACCATTGGCACTTTTGACGGCGTCCACATCGGGCATCAGGCGGTAATCGGGAGGCTTGTTCATAAAGCTACCCGTGAGGGGCTTACAAGCGTAGTCATGACCTTCGACCCCCATCCCCTCATCTCCCTACGAAAAGGTTGCAGTCCTCCGCTCCTCACTTGCACCCAACACAAACTTCGCCTCCTCGAATCGCTCGGTGTTAACGTGTGCCTCCTGGTAGAACTCGACAGCGCCCTGGCTGCCACGGCGCCAACCGATTTTGTGGTCGAGGTATTTTGCGGGAAACTTGGCGTCGGGGGGCTGGTGGTCGGTCCCCGTCTCCGATTCGGGAAAGGACGAAAGGGAACGCTGGGTCTTCTGAAAAGGCTCGGCCCAAAGCTCGGTTTTTGGATTGAAGTGGTGGAGGAGGTTATTGTTGATGGCATCCCCGTCAGCAGCACCATAGTCAGGCAGAGGGTTCTTCAGGGAGACTTGCCCGGCTCCGAAGCCCTCCTCGGAAGGCCATTTTCCGTCCTCGGGCAAGTGGTTCGAGGCAGAACCATCGGAAGAAAGCTCGGGTATCGCACCGCAAATGTCCAGCTCCTCGACCAGGTGGTTCCCCCTCCCGGAGTTTACGGCGTGGAGGTCATCATCAACGGACAAACACATCCGGGTGCGCTGAATCTGGGTTGGAGGCCAACCTTCCCCTCTCAGAATCTTACGTCCCCTGTGCTGGAGGTGCACATACTCGATTTCGACGAACCCATTTATCGAAAGCAGGTCGAAATAGTCTTTCATCGGCGAATCAGAGATGAGAGGCAGTTCGCCACAGCGGAAGATTTGGCGAGGCAAATCGCGCTGGACATTGAGGCGGTCAGAGAGTATTCTCACAGGAGAATCGATGCGGCGTCTCCGCGATGAACCGCGGCCATGAGTGACGGTAATCCCCCGGCAATGGAATTTCTTGATTGACGGAACGGATACCGCTACAGTAAAAAGAGTAAAAGAGCAGATCAGAGCTGAAGGATACACCTAAGGGTTTCTACCGATAAGGCAGGAGAGCAAGTATGGTACTCGTAAAGGAGCGGAAACAACAGATAACCAAACAATTTCAACTGCACGAGAAAGACACAGGCTCTTCAGACGTGCAGATAGCTATCCTGACCGAACGGATCAACGATATAACCGAACACATGAAGAAACATAAGAAAGACCATCACTCTCGGCGCGGCCTTCTGAGATTGGTTGGGAGGAGGAGAAAACTTCTCGATTACCTCAACGAAAAGGACCCGGAGAGATACCAAGCCATTTTGAAAAAGTTGAACCTTAGACGATGAGTTCGCCGGTTTGTTCAAAGAGATCAGCTTTGGCGCGGGCTCGCAAACCTAAACCTGTACAACCCGCCGGTGATCTTCTTCCATTGATCATTGGAGACCATCCCACGACCGTTTACCGGGGCCCAATCGCCCCGTGCTCCCGGGAGGGCAATCCCTCGCCAGCGCCCCCTCTCACCGGGTTTAGCACCGCTGGCGGTCGCGGCATCGTTTCTGATGACCAGGGAAGAACAGCGGGTTGTCCAAAACATCTTTTGGAGGAACAATGTTTCATTCAACCGCACTCCCCCTTGGGGGAAAAGAACTCATCATCGAAACGGGCAAGATGGCCAAACAGGCAAACGGGGCTGTTACCGTGCGATACGGCGATACGATCGTATTATCTGCCGTCACCGCCGCGGACAGCCCCAGGGAAGGAATCAGTTTCTTCCCCCTCACAGTTGACTACAGGGAGAAAACCTCCGCGGCAGGGCGCTTTCCAGGGGGTTACATTAAGAGAGAAGGAAGACTTACGGAGAAAGAAGTCCTGACCTGTCGTCTCACCGATCGCCCCATTCGACCTCTCTTCCCCACAGGCATGTTTCAAGAGGTGCAGATTGTCTCCGAGGTTCTTTCGGCGGATGACGAGAACGACCCGGACATCCTGGTGGGTATCGCCGCGTCCGCGGCTCTGACCATCTCCGATATTCCTTTCGCCGGCCCTTTGGGCATGGTCAGGATCGGTTTGGTTGACGGGAATCTCCTCATCAACCCCAGCCACGAGCAGATGGAAAGTTCCCTTTTGGACATGATCGTAGCTGGGACCGAAGAAGCTGTCACCATGGTCGAAGGCTCGGCAAAATTTGTCTCCGAAGAGACTTTCCTGGAAGCCATAGAACTCGCTCACGGAGCCACAAGGAAAATAGCCCGGGGCATCAGTGAGCTTCGAGAAAGGTGCGGCAAGCCCAAGTGGGAACCGGAGTTGGTGTCTGTCCCCGAAGAACTGACGGCAGCGGTGGAGGAGTTGGTTGGCGAGGAAATCGTGCCCGCCATCTCAATTACAGAAAAAGCTGCGAGAAAGGAGGCGACCGCCGCCCTCAAGGAACGCCTTGTCACGGAACTGATCGGGGACCAAGAGGACCCTCCGTACAACGAGGCGCAGGTCGGCACGGCTTTCAAGGAGATACAGAAAAAGCGTCTCCGGGGACTCGCCCTTAATGAAGGCAGGAGAGCCGACGGCCGGGATCTGCTGGATATCCGCCCCATCACTTGCGAGGTCGGACTTCTCCCGAGGACCCACGGCTCAGCCCTCTTTACTCGCGGCGAGACGCAGGCGCTGACCACGCTTACTCTCGGCACTGTTTCCGACGAGCAACGAGCCGATACCCTCATTGGCGAAAAGACGAAGAGGTTTATGCTTCACTACAACTTCCCCCCCTATTGCGTCGGCGAGGTCAGGCCGATAAGGGGGCCCCGGCGCCGGGATATTGGCCACGGGGTTCTCGCCGAGAAAGCCCTCCTTTATGTTATGCCGGATGATGTTGAATTCCCTTACACAATTCGGATCACCTCCGACATCCTTGAATCGAACGGTTCGTCCTCAATGGCAACCGTTTGCGCTGGGTCTCTGGCTCTCATGGACGCAGGGGCGCCTGTGTCGGCCGCGGTCGCGGGAATTGCCATGGGGTTGATTAAGGAGGAGGATCGCCATGTCATCCTCGCTGACATCCTCGGAATCGAAGATGCTCTGGGCGACATGGACTTCAAGGTCGCCGGAACACGCGATGGGCTCACCTCTTTCCAGATGGACATCAAAACCACCGGTATAACCCAGGAGATCATGGCCGATGCCCTCCGCGAAGCGAAAAAGGCTCGCTTACATGTTTTGGACCGGATGGATGCGGTTATTGACAAACC
>JABMQX010000658.1 GCA_013203085.1 bacterium
CCCGTACACCCTGGAGAGCGCCTTGCTCTTTCACTACGCGGAGGCGTCTGCCGATGGGGAAGCGATTCCGGCGGTTGATAAACGCGCGCAATACCCCGAGGGGCTTGAAGTCACACGGGAGTTCTCCGTCGGGAAAGGCCTCGTGGCGGCGGTCTTTTTCAGGGCTGCCGGCAGGCCGGGCCAGTTCGCCGAGTTTGTGAGGCGATTCGATGCCGCATGGTTTTGCCTCGGCATCCTGGCACTGTTTCTCGTGGTTCGGGAAATGGGGGGCGGCGAACTGGGAGCCTTGATGGCGGCCGCTTTTTACGCGGTCGCAGTGCCATCGGTGGTCCGCTCCACAGGATTGGAGTTCAGCAGGGAGAATTTCTCTCTTCCGCTGATCTTCCTGCACTGGTGGCTGTTAGTGCGGGGATGGAGGCGAGAAAGATTCTCGTTCTCCTCGGTTCCGGCAGGAGTGCTTCTCGCTGTTGCGGCGGTAACCTGGGATGTGACGCAGCTCTACATCTTGTTGATAGGCGTTTTCGCCGCACTTAGTTTGCTCTTTGGAAAAGGCGGCCATCGGTTGGTCAGGGGCTTCTTGCCGGGTTTGGCGTGTTTGGTCGTGGCTGCTTTGACGGTGCCGTACCTCAGGGAGCACGGGTTCCTCCTCTCGTGGGGAATGTTGATCTGGTACGGCCTCTTAGCGTCCTTTCTCTCGAGGCTGTTATCTCGCGGACGCTCGCCCCTTTTGCCGAAAGCAGTCTTTCTGGGGGTGGTGGCTTTGCTCGTAGTCCTCGTCATCGGCCAGACCGCTTACCCCGGAACATACTCGCATTTTTCGCGTCTGTTTCTGGAAAAGCTGAAATGCCTCAATGTAAAGCCGCTCGACCCGGCGAGGCTATCTTACGAGGCAAGAATCCTATGGACGCCAGCACTGCATTCAGCGACGTCCCGGTATCTGGGGAGGTATCCGATATCGAATTTCGAGATGCTGTTTCTGCTGGGAACTGGACCTCTTGTACTGCTGATGAGGTCGGTATTCAAGCGAAATGCCACCGTAGAGGAAAAAGCCCTTCTTTTCTGGCTGGCGGTCTTCTTCTTCCTCTACGTGCTCTTTGTCAGAATGGAGGTGTTTCTCGTCTTTTTCGTGTGCTGTCTAATCGGATTGGGGGTTCGTTACTGGTCGAATCTGTTTCGGAACAAAGCCGCCAAGACAACAGCCGTGATCTTATGGTCGCTTGCGGTTTTGGTGTGTCTGAGAGCCGAGTTGTATGCGTACTCCGGATTCAACAAGATATACAGGGTGGCTGACACCGGCAGCCCGTATGCTGCCAATAGGGTTCTCGTCAAATGGCTACGAGAGAATACCGAAAAGGACGCTGTCGTTCTTGCCAGTTTCACCCTTGAGCCAACGATTTTCGCTTACGCCCAGCGGGCGATTGTCCTTCACCCGAAATTCGAATCCAGGAGGATGCGGTCGAAGGTGAAACAATACTTGGAAGCATTCTTCAGCGAAAATGAAGAGGATTTTCATGATTTCTGCCTCAGGCACGGTGTCAATTATTATGTCCTTCATCCGGGGGTATTCGCTGGCGACATGAACAAAGACTGGATTTATTCGCATCGCTATATGGTGGATCACGCGGAAAGGCAACCTGAGTACGCCAGCCTCGCCATGCGAGGCAACCCTGAGAGATTGCAGTACTTCAAAAAGGTTACGGACGTGTGCATGGCTGGCGATCCCTTCGGCTTCTTCTACCGCGTGTTCAAGGTCGTATCCGAGGATGAAATCGAGGAAGCGGGAAACCACGTCCGAAATGCCCGCAACCACCTCGGCGGCGATGCCGCGAGTGCCGACAAGGAATCCCTTCAGCGAGCGCAGAAAGAGCTCCTTCGCGCCATAGACCTCTTCCCCGGCTCGATGGAGGCGCATTCCATGTTAGGCACCGTTTACCTGCTCAAAGGAGAACGCAACAAGGCCAGCCAGGAGGTCGAGCGCTGCAAACAAATTCTTGCCGACCGAGGAAAATGATTAGAGTTGGATTAACCGGAGGCTGCTGTACCGGCAAGAGCACCGTCGCCGAGATGTTTTCTCGACTCGGAGCGGAGATCGTGAGCGCCGACGATATCGTCCATCGTCTCCTGAGAGAGGAAGGGGAGATCAGATCGGGCGTCGTGTCGGTCTTTGGCGAAGGAGTGCTGGCGCGGGACGGCTCTATTGACAGAGGCAAACTCGCTGGCCTCGTTTTCAACGACAAGCAGAGCCTCACGAGCTTGACCGACTTGCTCTATCCGAGAGTGAAGCACGAGATAAAACGTCTCTTTGCTGAAGTGGAAAGCCGGAGAGCACACGAAATCTGCGTCGCGGAGGTCCCTCTCCTGATAGAAGAAGGAACGCTCGACCTCTACGATGTGATACTCGTCGTCAGGTCGAGTTACAGTAACCAGTTGACAAGGTTTCTCGAAAGAGGGGGAACGTCCAGAGAAGACCTCGACAGAAGAATCGCAAATCAGATGGACCTATCGCAGAAAGAGAAGCTCGCCAACTACGTTGTGGATAATGATGGTTCCCTCGAGCAGACCTTTCAACAGGTCAAAGACATTTACGAGAATCTTCGCCTTCGGAGAAGCCGGTCTCGCTGCGATTCCTCGGCGGTTGCCGGCAGTGGCGAAGTCCGAGGCGAAGTCAACAAAGCAAAAATAAAGTCCGAGAGATAAGTGTTTCAGAGGAGGTAGTTTGTATGGACATGGTTAAACTTCAAGAGATGAAAGTCGGCGAGCTCAATAAGTTGGGCAAGAGCCTGAAAATAAAGGGCATGGCCAACATGAGGAAACATGAGCTCATCTTCGAGATCCTCAAAGCCCAGAGCGAAAAGGAAGGAAATATGTTCAGCGAGGGGGTGTTGGAAATCCTCCCGGACGGGTTTGGCTTCCTGAGGTCCCCCAACTATGACTATCTGCCGTGCCCTGAGGACATCTATGTTTCTCCCTCTCAGATCAGAAGGTTCGACCTCAAAACCGGCGATACCGTCTCCGGCGAAATCCGCCCCCCGAAGGATAAGGAGCGCTACTTCGCTCTCCTCAAAGTGCACGCCATAAACTTCGAGGAGCCCGAAAAGGCGAAGGAAAGAACTCTCTTCGATAACCTGACACCTCTTTTCCCCGACGAGCGGTTCATCCTCGAAACGACTCAGGATGAAGTATCCATGAGGGTCATGGACCTTCTCACACCCATCGGGAAAGGGCAGAGAGGGTTGATCGTCGCCGCGCCCCGGACAGGTAAGACGGTCCTTCTCCAGAAGATCGCCAACAGCATCACCACCAATAACCCCGAGGTTTACATGATCGTGCTGCTCATCGATGAGCGGCCTGAGGAAGTAACCGAGATGAAGCGATCGGTTAAAGGGGAAGTGATCAGTTCAACCTTTGATGAGCCTGCCGATCGCCATATCCAGGTCGCTGAAATCGTATTGGAGAAAGCCAAGCGACTTGTGAGACATGAGAGGGACGTAGTAATCCTGTTGGACAGCATAACTCGCCTCGCCCGCGCCTACAACTCCGTTCAACCCCACAGCGGCAAAATCATGTCGGGGGGCATTGATTCCAACGCCCTTCACAAGCCGAAGCGTTTCTTCGGCGCCGCAAGAAACATCGAAGAAGGAGGCAGCTTAACGATTGTCGCCACAGCTCTTATTGAGACCGGCAGCAGGATGGATGATGTCATATTCGAGGAGTTCAAGGGTACAGGGAACATGGAGCTCAATCTCGAGCGGCGACTTGTGGACAAACGGGTTTACCCTTCGATAGATATCGAGAAGTCCGGCACCAGAAAGGAGGAACTCCTTTACGACCCGTCTGAGTTGGAGCGCATCTGGTTGTTGAGGAAAGCCCTGAACGGAATGAACCCCGTGGAGTGCATGGAGCTCATCGTCGAGAGATTGAAAAAGACACAAACGAATGCGGAGTTTCTTGTGACCTTGCATGCATGAGCATTCCCACCAGCTCCTTCCCGCTTCTCAGGCAAATCCTTGAAGCGGGCGAATCCTGAGCCGCCCAAAATCAGAGATGAATCGTCATCCACCGCACATAGATATTGCCTTGGGGCAAGCGATGGCGTATAATTCTGGAAGAACTGAGATCTTCACAAATGGCTTTTGCTTTGCTACTTCGCCGGGGACCTCTCCTGTCGGGGTGCTCCGTTGCTGAAGACTCAGCCGAGAGGCTCCATTGTGTTCTTGAGGTTCTCGGCCAAGGGCTAACTGAAAAACGCAATCCGCGGATGTTTTCCGATTGTTTGGAGGTTGCAGAATGAAAAAAGGTATCCACCCAAAGTACGTCGAATCAACAATAACATGTGCCTGCGGAAACGTCATAAAAACTCGGTCCACCGTGCCCGAAATCCACGTCGGCATCTGCTCCAGTTGTCACCCCTTTTTCACCGGCAAGCAGAAGTACGTTGACACAGCCGGGCGGGTCGAGCGGTTCAGGAAAAGGTACGCCCACCTGGAGAAATCGGACTGAGCCGACGCCTTTGATATGGAAGACATCCTGGCTGTCGTTCAAGGTTTTAAGAAAAAGAAACAGGAAATCGAGTCCCGCCTCAGCGATCCCGCGGTCCTCGCGGACCACCGCACGTATCAGAAACTGACCAAAGAACACTCTCAGCTTTCCCGGATCGTCCAGACGTATTCCGACTACGAGAAGGTTTCCTCCGCCATTGCCGAGGACCGTGTCCTTCTCCGGGAGGCGTCCGAAGATGCGGATTTCCGCACCTTGATCGAGGAGGAAATCGCCGACCTCGAACAAAAGAAGAGCGAACTCCTCGTCCAGCTTCGGGATGTGCTCACACCCGGCTCCGAAGATGATAGCCACGATACAATCGTCGAGATCAGAGCGGGAACCGGCGGCGCGGAGGCGAGCCTCTTTGCGGGGGACCTCTTTCGAATGTACTCCCGATATGCTGACCTTCAAGGCTGGAACCTCGTTACCATCAACACTCACCCAGCACAGCGCGGAGGATTCAAGGAAATTGCTTTCGGGGTTCAAGGGAAAGACGTTTTCCGCAAGCTGAAATTCGAGAGCGGTGTACACCGCGTTCAGCGTATCCCGGTGACTGAAGCCAGCGGACGCATCCACACTTCCGCGGTAACCGTCGCTGTCCTTCCTGAAGCTGACCCCGTCGACGTGGCGATAGAGCCGAAAGACATAAGGATTGACGTGTTCAGGGCCTCAGGGCACGGCGGCCAAAGCGTCAACACCATGGACTCTGCCGTGAGAATTACGCACCTGCCGACAAAGATCGTGGTTCAATGTCAGGACGAGAGGTCCCAGCGCCAGAACAAAGAAAAAGCAATGAGGCACCTCCGCGCTAAGCTCCTCGAAATGGAAAAGGCAAAACTACAAAGCCAAACCGCCGAGACCAGGAGAGCTCAGGTCCGAAGCGGCGATAGAAGCGAGAAGGTCCGTACCTATAATTTCCCTCAGAACCGTGTTACAGACCACAGAATAGGCTTGACCGTTTATCACTTGGACTCTATTCTCAACGGCGCTCTTGATCAACTGATTGCTCCCTTGCTGAACAGCACCAACAAGGCCGGCAGCCTCCAAGGAACGCCCTAAGACTGAATGGATGCATCGCATCGTAGATATAATATCTCTATCGGCGAAATACTTGAAAGAGCGTGGCGTGCCTCACGCAAGGCTTAACGCCGAGCTTTTGCTATCGGACGTTCTCGGCAAAACCAGAATTGAGCTTTACCTCGAATACGATAAGCCTCTCGTTGAGAGAGAGCTCAGGACTTTGAGGAAGTTATTGAAGGCGAGGGGGGCTCATAAGCCCTTACAATATCTCCTCGGAAGAACCGAGTTTTTCTCTCTCCCGTTTCTCATCGCGGAAGGCGTTTTCATCCCCCGGCCCGAAACCGAGATCCTCGCGCGAGAAGTGATAAACTATCTCGGAACCTTTCCCGGAACGAGAGAGGTTGTGGTTTTTGACGTGGGAACGGGTTGCGGGTGCATCGCGGTCAGTATTGCCCATAGCGTTGACAAATGCACCGTGTACGCCTCTGACATCTCCCCGGAAGCCATTTCCCTTGCCACGCGTAATGCGGAAAAAAACCGCGTCGCAGAGAGGGTGATCGCCCTTCAAGGCGATATGTTCGAGCCTTTCATCGCCTGCGGGGCGCCAAAGGCGGATGTCATTGTCAGCAACCCCCCCTATATCGCGGAGGACGATTGGGATTCACTTCCCGACGAGGTGAAGTGCTACGAACCACCAACGTCGCTCATCGCGGGAAAAGAAGGATTGGATTTCCTGCGAGGAATAATAGGCTCCGCGGAGCCCTTCCTTAAGCCTGCGGGGGGCGTCTTTCTCGAAATTGGGGAGGGGCAAAGGGACGCAGTCGTCCATCTTTTCGACGCGGAACAAAAGTATGTGGACATCCGCACACGCTGCGACTATAATGGAATTGAAAGAGTGGTTACTGCAAACCTCCGCCACGCCGACAAAGGCCGTGGCGCCAAGTAGCGACATCGGTTGCTGGCTTCGACTCCTCTTCCGAAGCCTATCCGGGAACGCGGGAACGTCTTTCGGTTGAAGCACTTGTTTGTTACCGGCGTGAACCATCCGTACAAAGGAGAAACCTGAACCGATGGATAAATTCATGATCTGGGGAGGGGAGCGTCTCCACGGGGAGGTGGAAATCAGCGCCTGCAAGAACGCGGTCCTGCCTGTACTGGCAGCCGCCCTTCTCGCAGAGACGCCGTCGGTAATCAAGAAAGCGCCCTGGCTGAAAGATGTGGATACCATGCTCCTCATCCTTCAGGCTCTGGGTGTTACAACAAAGCGAAGCTTTGAAGGCGATGTCACGATCGACCCCACAACGTTGAAAAGCTGGGAGGCGCCTTATGAGCTCATCAGGAAAATGAGGTCCTCCATCTACGTTCTGGGCGCCCTTCTCGGCAAGCTCGGAAAGGCAGTGGTATCCCTGCCCGGCGGCTGTGTCATCGGGCCAAGACCCATTGACCTGCACATCAAGGGCCTCACCCAATTGGGCGCCGCCATCGAGAAGCGCCACGGCTACTTGATCGCCGAAGCAAAGCAGCTTCGAGGAGCGAGAATCTTCCTCGGGGGACCGTTTGGTTCCAGCGTTGGGGCGACGATCGACATCATGCTCGCCGCTGTGAAAGCGGAAGGCGTAACCGTCATCGAGAGCGCCGCTTGCGAGCCCGACGTTGCCGATGTCGCCCTCTTTCTCAATAAAATGGGAGCCAAAATAACAGGCGCCGGCACGCCCACTTTGACTATAGAAGGGACCAAAGAGCTGCACGGCACGGAACATACTGTAATCCCCGACCGAATTGAGGCGGGAACGTACATGATCGCCGCGGCCGCCACCGATGGTGATATAGCCCTCCTCGGCGCCGAGCCTCGCCACCTCGAGGCGGTGATAGCCAAGCTCAGGGAGGCGGGTGTGGAAGTGTTCGAGGAGGAAGGGAAAATCCGTGTCCGCTCGACCGGCACAAAAAGGCCTACCGACGTGACGACTCTTTCCTATCCCGGTTTTCCCACCGACCTTCAGGCTCAATTCATGGCTCTCATGTCGATCACATCGGGGGTCAGCCGCATCGTTGAGAAAATATATCCCGATCGCTTCATGCACGTCGGGGAGCTCGGACGCCTCGGGGCGGACATGACTATGGACAGCAATAGCGCCCTCGTGCGAGGGGTCCCCTCTCTCAGCGGGGCGCCGGTGATGGCCTCGGACCTGCGGGCGAGCGCCGCGTTGATCATTGCCGGACTGGTCGCCGAAGGCGAAACCCTTATCCACAGGGTTTACCACATTGACAGGGGATACGTGGACATCGAAAACAAACTGGCGAATCTTGGCGCCAAAATCCGCAGGGTGAAAGCCAACTGAAGACCCGCCACACGCCTTTTGGCGATAGAAATCATGTTTGACGGATTAACAGCAAGACTACAAGGTGCATTCAGGAAAATTGCCGGGTACACTCGCTTGTCCGAATCCAACATCGCCGAAGCGGTGCGGGAGGTTCGCCTCGCCCTCCTTGAAGCGGACGTCAACTACAAGGTCGTCAAAGACTTCATCGAAGGCGTCAAAGAAAAAGCTGTCGGGCGGGAAGCCCTCCGTGCGGTTTTGCCCGGCCAGCAGTTGATCAAGATCGTGCATGATGACCTGGTCGAGCTAATGGGCGGTGTCGCCAGGGAAATGGACCTTTCCTCCTCTCCAGCAGTGATTATGCTGGTCGGGCTTCAAGGGTCCGGGAAAACGACGACAGCCGCAAAGCTCGCCCGGCGATTCAAGAAAAAGGGGCGAAATCCCCTCCTCGTCCCCTGCGACACTAAGAGAGCCGCTGCTGTCGAACAGTTACTCGCTCTCGGTCGCCAGTTCGGCGAGACGGTCTTCGAGCCTGGCGATGGAACAGATGCCGTGAAGATCGCTGCGAACTCAGTCAAATACGCCCGGGACCAGGGGTTCGACACCGTTATCCTTGATACCGCGGGAAGACTTCATATTGACGATGAGTTGATGAACGAGCTGAGGGCGATGAAAAAACGTCTCTCGCCGAGAGAAGTACTCCTGGTCGCTGACGCCATGACCGGGCAGGATGCTGTCAACATCGCGAGCGCCTTTGACGAGGTTCTGGATATCTCAGGAGCCATCCTGACGAAACTTGACGGCGACACTCGGGGTGGGGCTGCATTGTCTATCAAAGCAGTCAGCGGCAAACCGATAAAGTTCGTAGGTGTAGGCGAGAAGGTTGATGACCTCGAGTTATTTCACCCCGACCGAATGGCAACTCGTATTCTGGGTATGGGGGACGTCGTAACCCTCGTCGAAAAAGCCCAGGAGGTAATGGATCAGGAGCAGGCCGAAGAACTCCAGCGAAAACTCCGCAAGCACGGCCTCGATCTCGAAGATTACCTCACCCAGATGCAGTCCGTGCGAAAAATGGGTTCGCTCGACAGCGTGCTCAAAATGATGCCCGGCTTCGACCAGCTCAAGGGCCTCGCCCCTGCTGAAGAAGAACTCAAAAGGGTCGAGGCGATAATTCAATCCATGACTCCCGTCGAGAGGCGAAATCCTCGCATCCTTGATGGTAGCCGAAAGAGGAGGATCGCCACAGGGAGCGGTACATCCGTACAAGAGGTCAACAGATTGCTCAAGGGATTCGAGCAAGCCAAGAAAGTCATCAAGAAAATGGGTAAGTTCCAAAAGGGACTTATGAAAGTGGGAGGTTTTTCATGGCAGTAGTTATCAGGCTCAAACGAATCGGCGCCCGCAAAAAGCCTTTTTTTCGGGTGGTCGTCGCCGACTCCAGAAGTTCCAGAGACGGAAAAGTGATCGAGGAACTGGGGCATTATGATCCCAGAAGGGAAACAAATAAAGTTGTTGTTAACGGAGAGAGGGTGAAGCACTGGCTGGCTCAGGGCGCTCGCCCCACCGACAAAACAAAGAGTGTGTTGAAAAATGGCGGCATTTTGGTCTCGTAAGAATAAGAAGGACGATAAGCCCCGCCCTGGCGGAGCTTCTCTGGACGTATCCCCCCAGGAAAGAAGCATTTCCGAGCTGAAAGATTTCGTCGAGTTCATCGCCAAAAACCTGGTTGATTATCCTGAAGAAGTCGAGGTCAGGACGATAGACGGGGAAAAAACGATTGTCTTCGAACTGAGCGTTAACAAGTCCGACATCGGAAAGATCATCGGCAAGAACGGCAGAACCATCAGGGCGATTCGAACCTTGCTGACAACCACCGCCGCGAAGCACGGGCAAAGGGCGGTTCTGGAGATCCTCGAATAGCACTCATGACCGCGTACCCGCAGCGCAGGCAGGTTACGCCAGGCTGTGCCGTTCGTTGCTCATCTCCATAATTTCCGTATCCCCTTTCTCTTACAATCCCCCGCTTCATTATTGTATTGCCAAATGGCAACTATTGTGCCATAATCATCTCATAAATGGAGACCCAGCCAATGCTTGATCCTCTCCTTGCCA
>JABMQX010000659.1 GCA_013203085.1 bacterium
AATGGATGAAGTGCAAGATCGTGGACTAACGAAAGATAACCTGAACAACGGTACAGACTATAGACGCAGTACGTGTACGTGTTCTAACGGATTGCTTCCAAATTCAAAGAGGGTCTCCATATGAAATGACTGTGACTTTTGCGCGTGGGGCCGGTCCCTTGGTTGGATCGCACGAGAACCGGATATGGTTCAGGCCCTTCCGAAGAACGGGCGCGGGGCCGCTTGGAGTACCCTTCGCAAGTGTCTCGCCCTTCGAACCGAACACCGTAAAGTTGTTGCTTCCGTCGAGTTCGAGGCGGCCACCCGATTCAATCTCGACAGGTAGGCCTACAGTCCTGTCGTTAACCGTGATCGCCGGATTCTTCACCTTACAGGAAACCATCGGCAAAGCTTTGATGGGGCCAATGAGACACTTCACCTGCCTGTCCTTTGGGAGGTTGTTGTACCAAATGCCAAGTGATTCGATCGTGCCGAAATCGATGGTTTCCCGGTAAACGTTGTAGAGCCATTTGCCGTCATTCCACATATAGTCGCTCCAGCGGACCGATTCGGTCTCCACGAGCGTGAACAATCGCCTGCCCGTGAAGTCAACTGTGATGTAACGGTCTGCGACGGCGCCGTACGAAATATGCCGGGGGCTCTCCAGACGGATGGCGATAATCTCCCCAAGGCCATCGCCCTCCACCCACACTCCGAGTGCTTGGTGGCTTTTCAGGTTCAGAAATGGATTGAACTTGCGGTCAAGCCTGGCCCAGGCCGCGTTGCGAGAGACCTTCCCCGAATTCGTCGCCTCGAGCGTGCCGGCTGCGTGCGGCACATTCGATTTGGCGGCTCGGCTAAGTTTTGCTGTTACCCCCTCCGCAGCGCGAGGTGGCCCGGCAAAGGTGTTGGGATTTGAGAGGTCGGCCAGAATGATGCTCTTCGGATCATCGTAGGACCCTGCAGACATGAGCACTTCGATCCGAAGTTTCACCGGCTGGTTCTCGAAGGGGTTCTCTGCTGTCCATGAAAGACTCCAGGGCTCGGAACATGCCGCGACATGTGCATCGTAGTGGGCGGGTCGGAACCGCCACTTTCCTGTCTCGTCGCGAAGGAGGGAGAACTCCTTTCCTGGCTCGCGAAGCTTAGCTTTGCTCCTCTCATTGAAGTGCCCCGCTCGACGGAGCTCTTCGCAAGTGCGGAGAACTTCCACCGCCCTTTTAGACAGAGGGACGTCGTTGAGGCGCTTGTGGTCTATTGCTCCGGTCAGGGAAATTCCGGCGTTCCATCCGATGAGTCTGGCTCCGAGATACTCGATTACGTCGGGATAGGTTGGCTCCACCTGAGGCGGATTGAATGCCTGGAAGTTCCACCATCCAAGATGAAGAGGCAGCAGCAGTCCCCCGTTCACTGATTGGGCGTGGATATCGATGAAACGCTTGTGTCCCCGCCGCGGATAGTCCCATGCCTGCCATCGCGTGCGGAACTGCCAGAAATGGTGCCACATTGCGCTCATCTCCATGCCCACGGGCTTTTTCAAATGCTTCTGGATTGCAAACACGAATTTGCTTGCCCAGTACCAACACTCGTCCTGACCGCGGAGAATGCTGCTCCCGTCGATAGCGTCCAGATAGATACCATCGAAGTCGCACGAATTCACGATCTCGGCATGGTTTTCAGCGATCTCCTCGAAGAGCGTTGACTCCGGGTCGGGCACGAACAGGCCAAAGCACTCTTTGAGGTGGCGGGCCTTCGAGCCCTTCTTGTGGGAAGCCGGTTTTGTGCCGAACGCGCCCCGTTTGACCTGGGTGAATCGCCAGGGAGGTTCTTGGCTTACCGCACCAAAGGTCACCAGCTCGTCATCAATATGGAGCACCACACTGTTGTGCTCGAAAAATCCGGTGATCGTGCTCATGCCCTTTGTGGGCTCGTTGACCAGAATCTCCGCATCATCGGGACCAACCACTTCCGCGAGGCTGAATATCCGAAAGGCATCGAGCCGTTTGTCGGGAAGAGGGGTCACATATTTTGACTGCTTGTCGATGAAAAATGCGTACGTATGGAAGATGGACCCGATTCCGGCGTCGTGAAGGCGTGAGACAATCCCTCGGTATGTCTCCCACCCCCGGGGCCACTTCGCTCGGTTCAAAGCAAAATCACCGAAGCGGAAGAACCCGCTTCCACCGTGATTATCGATCTGCGTGACCCCGAGACTTCGCGCCATCGCGATCCATTCGTCTACATTCGACTCGGTGAGCGAGCCAAAGTTAAAAAGGTATGAGCCGTGGTTGAACGGGACATCATTTGCCCATGGACCCGCGACCCGGCAGCGTGGCATCTCGTCTGCCTCCGTTAGCACTTCCTTCAAGGCAGACAGCATCTTCTCCATCGGCATGGCGACAATCGCAACCTTTCCCCCCTCGATGCCAAACTTGCTGTAACAGGATGCCTGAAGATGAGTCTGGAGCGCAGGGAGTTGGTCTACCCGGGTGATGAGGTTGAGGGACAGGGCGCACGAGCCAAAGGACTCGTCGGGTCGCCCCTTTAGGGTGAGCGGGATATTCAAGAATGCGACCGAATCCGCCTGGTCGCCTTTCACCGACTCGATTGTGAGGAGGACATGGGAATTTCGAGGTTCGACTCGGAGAGAAACCTCCACGCGCGGCTCTGCGAATTGGAGGACAAGGCGCCCGTCTGAAAACAAAACTGATGTTGCAGGATACTCCTTTCCGTTGCGGCGGAGAAGCGCGCAGGCGGAAGAAGTATCGCGTCTCAGATAGTCGGTGCCGGTTACACGATCGACGAACGCGAAGTTCTTCCCGTCCGCCGATATCGTGTACCGCACATGCGCATTCTCGATTACGACGGGTTTCTCCTGCGCGCTCGCCTGTGCTACGCTGATAATCAGGGTGGCGAGAATGATTCGTGGTGTTCTCATTGTGAGCCTCCGAGAAGTGACTTGCTCTCGTTAAAACCGCTAACATTGCGGAAGTGCAGGATCGTGGGCCAAGACTCCTTTTGGCTGCGTCTCCATCCTTTTCGAGTTGAAAGGCACAAACGCCAGAAACAAGGTTTATGGAGGATCATTTTGCGAACGTGGGGGCTCAGCGGCCTGATTCACCGCGCCCGCTGGAGCGTGTCGTCCGCCATTTCCATCTGCCGGCCGATAAGTCATTAGCCTGGCGAGGGCACTCAGGAAAGGCAGGCTGTGGGCGATGTAAGCCTCATCATCAAAGTATGTTGGGCGATCACTAATCGCCCTTGGCGGTTCAACATGGAACTGCTTGCTCGCCGAGAACCCGTTGCAGATCGAGCCGGCAATCTTGGTCCAACTTCCTCGGTACCGTGTGCCGACACCGCTGATCATGCTAACGGAAAGATAACGGGAGGATTCCGGTTCCTTGAGCCCACAATTGAGGCCTGCTACCCATTGAAGATTGCCGACAGCAATCTCCCGAAACTGCGGATCTCCGAATAGCCTTTCGAACTCAAGCGCCAGCGACGCCGCAAAGGCATAGATGTTGTTGTGCGCGTGGTACCATCCACTGAAGTGCAGGAGTCCCTCGCCGCGGTAATACCCCGCCGGCAGGATCATGAACGGGCTCTGTCGGCATGCGGGGGCGAAATAACCGTAAGCGAAATCCCGCAGGGTCTGCCTCCATCGTTTTGCGTCAGGATGGTCAGGCCAAAGCTCGACCATTTCAATCATAGGTATCAGGTAGTGTGGGTAGTGGCCGCCCTTGTTGTAGATGCGTCCATCGTTGCTCCATGCGCCGCAATGGATGTTGGCCTTCTCGGTAAAAGGTATCCCGCCAAAAGATGTAAAACCGTCGTAGGTATAGAAGTGCCCGTAAAGACCGCCTTCGTTCATCTCTCGCGGCACCTGTCGCTTCATGACTCGGCTGGCGTAAGTGATGGCACTCTGCTTGTACGTTTTTCTTCCGGCCTTGTACAGTTCAACCGCCGCACGCATCATCATGACCAGGTCCCTCGTCATCCACTGGTTCTCAGGCGGAACCGAACCCAGGGGCGATCCATGGACGTGCGGATAGAACTGCTGCTTCTCCTCGTTGATGATGGGGCCGTGGCGTGCGATCCAGGTGAACGCGAGTTCCGCCCGTTCAAGGTATTCGGCGCTCTTCATCGGACGTGTGGGCCTGAGGAGTCGCCCGGCGCGTGCGAAAATCATCGCTCCTTTGGCAACATTGCCCGTCACGACGTGGGCCTGTCGGTCTTCGTGAACGACGGGCCCCCGCCCCAGGCCCAGCCGCTTGGCCTTGTCCTGAAGATGCGCCAAATACTCACAGCCCGTGAGAACCTGGTTAAGCAAGTGACGGCGCTCATCCTGCGTTGTCAGGTTACCAGCCACTTCGAGCACATCGCATAGGCCGTCCACGGCCACCACGTGGCTACTGAGCTCCTGAAGATCGCTGCCACAGTCACGCCAGCCCTTTCCCGAGCGCGCCTGTTCTGCCCGCGTCACCAAGAAGTCGAATGCAATAGTCCTGAAGCACTTGGACCAAAGGGTCTTGTGCCCCACATCTATAGGGTCGCTCACTAAGAACGTCGAGTCACCATCGTTGACATGCAGCATGTAAGTTCCTCTTTTTTCTATTCCCGAGAAGTCAGCTATCCACCAGAAACTCCCCCACTTCTCGCCCCAATTCCGTACCGGGCCTCCCGCGACCTCCTTGCCTGTTCGGTCGCAAAGCTGGAACGTAGCGCCGGCGGTAAGATAGTCAGGACAGTCGCCGCGTACGATCGCGCGCATGGGACAGCCGATGTCATAGCCAACCTGTGAAGACAGAATTCCGGAGGTCGCGTAAGCTACCTCTCCGAAAAGGCGTATTGCCGTCATCAGCATTGCTGCTTTGGATATCATATGCCGCATGATGTCTCTTTCCCGAGCATGACCACGACTGCTTTCTTTGGGGGCGACGGACGTACGAGTTGGCCCAACCGATTCCCGTCGGAATCATTTCCCAGACGCGGAGCGCACCAACTGTAGTACGCACAGCTTCTCCAGGCAAGAGGAACCTCACCTTGACCACCCTCGCCACCCTTGGAAATCTTTGCCTGGCCTCTGGCCCGGACCGGGCTCCCTCGCACTTTTCGAATCCAGGCGCCGTACTGTGGAACAATCGCGAGATGTTTGTTTATGCGAAGATTACATAGGGAATCCGCCCTTCGCAGCGCCTCCTTCTCGCTCGTGCTCAGGAAGTTGCGTGCCGCCGAGCGGGGTGGTTGCTTTTTCGTTTTCGAGATCGGTCGTTGCGTAGGAAGCGTGCGAGTGTTACCATTTCCCTAATTCGAGACTGTGTTCTCGCCCTTAGATCGCATCGTGGAAGCAATCTCGACTGTAAGGTGTGCAATGCGTGTGTTACGAGAAGGACAGAAGATACGTGATACCTACGTTGTGGACCGGGATGGGGCGGACAACAATCCAGCAACCTACCAAGACAATAACTATCGCCTCGTCGATGGATCGAAGTGTATTGACCAGGGTAGGACCGAGACGTGGATGTGGAGCGATGTTGACCTCGATGGCAATCCGCGGGTGCTTTTTGGCGGGAAGTCGTTGACGGTTGACATGGGCGCCTACGAATACGGCTCTTTCCTGTTCCGAATCGTTAGGATCGAGAAGATGCCCCAGGGCGAAACGCGTCTCACATGGGCCAGTCGCTCTCAGGACAAGTACACAATTTGGTCCTGTAAAGGTTTGCCCGCTCCGTTGTGGGCCGAAGAGGACACGGTGGCGTCTCAAGGCGAGTTCACAACTTGGGACGACAAAGAAAAACCATCCGGCAAGTTTTACAGAGTCGAGCTTCTTCAGCAGGCGCCGGATGTTTGCCTTTCTGTCGGAAACGTGTCGGGCAAAGGGAGCAGTCGGGAATTTCCTCTCAACTCGCGACTCTCTCGACGACGGATGTGGCTTGCTGGACTGTGAGTTCAGCCAGCCGTGTACCGGAACCCCCTTGGGATGAGGTCGTTGCCGCCTCTTCCGGGCGGGGAGCATTCACATGCCCCCCCCCCGGGGCGCCAACAGACTGAAGAGAGGACTGGCCGGTCAGACGAGACTGCTTGACGGACACACCCTCCGCGCTGCAGTCCTGCGTCGCCATGTGGATCGGGACCACGTTGTTGTCCGGCGGGGTGCGTCGAGGTTGTATTCGAGCTCGTTGAGCACATTCTGAAGAAAGGGAAGCGAATGAAAGCAATCAGTATCAGAAGGATCCTTGGTTTGATGGGTCTCTTTTTCGGTCTATGGGTTTGTTGCGTCGCGAGGTGCGTGACGCAGCATTTTGACAAGGCTCCGGACCCATCGGAGTGGCAGATGTACGGAGACGCCACGCACCGCATGGGTAAGGATTGGGGCTGGATTCAGTTAACGGCGGACACCACCAACCAGGTTGCGTCCATTTTCTATCTGAAACCGATCAGCACCGCTCATTTCACGGCCCAGTTCGATGTTTACCTCGGGAATCACAATGGCGCGGACGGTCTTGTATTCGCATTCGTTCGGGAACCCGGTGTTGGACTGCTTGGAGGGCAGATGGGATTTCTAACGGGTTTGGACGGCTACGGCATCGAGTTCGACACCTACGCTGCCCGTAGCGGAACTCCCGGAAATCAGGCGGACACCGAGAACCACGTCGGTGTCTCCATGGCGGAGCCGGGCACCACTGCGGGTCAAGGATTCGCGTTCTATCAGAACGACAGTCTGCCGTACGACCTGGAAAACGGCACCTGGTTCTCCGCCGAGGTCGAGTTCAGGAGCGGACACGTTTTGATGTGGATGTGGAATGATTCCGTCGGCTGGGCAAGGGAGTTGGTGGTTGATTACGTTATCCCGGATTGGAAGGACTACGACGCCTACATGGGGTTCACCGCAGCCACAGGCGGGGCCACCAACACACAGCTTGTGGACAATGTGACCTTCAATGAGGGATCGCTCAAGGCGGGGGACAAATGGTACGTGGACGATACCGTCTTTATCTCCGGCGATGGAAGATCTTGGGCAACCGCGTTCAAGACAATCAAGGAAGGGATCGGCGCCGCTTCGGACCTCGACATAGTGAACGTTGCTGTTGGGGTCTACCGCGAAAACGTCCGCTTCGAGGGCAAAAACATTACGCTCCGCAGCACCAATCCCATCGACCCCGCAATCGTTGCGAACACCACGATTGACGGTCAACAGGCAGGTTCGGTCGTCACATTCACGGGTAAAGAAGACGAGACCTGCGTGCTATCAGGTTTTAGCATCGGGTCCGGGCAAGCCACGTCCGGTGGCGGCATACGAGGAGGCACAAGCGAGCAGCACACCCACGCCACCATCCGCAACTGCGTCATCTCCTCCAATACGGTGAGTTATAACATCGGCGATTTCGGCGGGGGGGGGATTGCTTTCTGCGATGGATTGATCACGAACAACCGCATCATGTCGAACCGGGTTTTCGACCCGTCTCCCGTTATGGTTTGGGGCGATGGCGGCGGGCTGTACCAGTGCAACGGCACCATCCAAAACAACATCATCGCCAACAACGAAGCCGAGTACTACGGCGGCGGGCTGGCTGCCTGCGGGGGCACCATCAGCAATAACACCATAACGGAGAACTCGGCGAACGACGGAGGCGGATTATATGAGTGCCATGGCACCATCGAGTACAATACGATCAGTGAGAACTCCGCTGCGAACGGTGGCGGCCTGGGAGGCTGCAACGGGACAATTCAGAATAACAGCATCACTGGAAACGAGGCGCGCAATGGCGGGGGCCTTGTTGATTGCGCTGGCTCAATCCGGAACAATACCATCACGGAAAACAGCGCCGACAATTACGGTGGCGGACTCTTCCGATGTGACGATGTCATCGAGAACAATATCATTATGGCCAACACGGCCGGATTTGGAGGCGGCCTGAGCGAGTGCGACGCCCGGATCCTGAGCAACTTGATTGCCAGGAACTCGGCTCAACATTCCGGCGGCGGCTTAGCAGACTGCGACGCCGAGACCGCGAACGATACCATCGTTGAGAATTCTGCCGCGCGCGGTGGCGGCCTGGCCGATTGTGCGGGTAGGGTGCGAAACTGCATTGTCTGGGGAAATGCCGCCCCCACGCAGTCTCAGATCGCCGATGGGTCCGTCATAGCAACCTTTTCCTGCATTCAGAACTGGACAGGCGGCACGGGCAACACCAATGACAACCCGGAGTTCGTTGATCCCGACGGCCCCGACAACAACCCAACCACCTACGCCGACAACGATTATCGTCTCCAACCAGACTCTCCCTGCATTGATGCCGGTCAAGATAGAGCGTGGATGGTTACTGCGGTTGACCTGGACGGCAACCCTCGCATTCTGTTCGCATATTCCTCGGACACCGTGGACATGGGAGCCTACGAGTACGTCCCCTTCGACTTTCGCGTGCAAAAAGTGGAGATACCATCTGCTGGCAAGATTCGCCTGACGTGGTCCAGCCGCCCGGGGACCAGCTACGGCATCCATACATCTTCAGACCTTTTTGGCTGGAGCTGGACCGGCGAGGTGATCCCCGCCTCAGGCACCGGTACGACCACCTGGACCACCACGATCGGTGGGCCCCGCCACTTCTATCAGGTCCAGCTTAACCGATAATCACCTTGAAGGGCTGTTCTGTCATG
>JABMQX010000660.1 GCA_013203085.1 bacterium
CTCCCAACTGAAGGACTCCATCACTAACCGCATACTCTCTCTCCCCCCGGAGACAGTCATTTACCCCGGTCATGGCCCCCGGACCACCGTCGGCAAGGAAAGCTCATCCAACTTCCTTCTTTTCTGAAGGAACGATTTACGTGCGGAGAGGGATGACCAGTTGACGCAGAGCAGCTTGATGGGCAACATCTCGCCTCTGGCGGAGATGGATTTCTGATACGATCAGAATTGCCCCATTCTGGACTACGGCCAATCACGTGCTTTCCCGCGAAGTTTCATGTTTCGACATCCCTTCCGCATCGTATCCCCTCCCGGATTATACGCCGAATGTTCATTCGCCTTTCATGAGCGGCCTTTTCTGTCTTAAAAGGTTTCATGACCGAGGCTCCACGTGACAAGATGCTGCCGCGTGAACGCAGCCAGATGCGATTTCGGACTTGGGATTTCGGATTTCGGACTTGCCATTTGGGAAAAGAAAGCTGCCCTTGAGAAGTGGATGCACAAAAGGTATCATCCGCAGCAGAGAAATCTGTTCAAGTCATTTAAGGGAGGATCTTGGGTTCCTTTTTTTGCCATGAGCGTGAAGACAATCAAGTCGAAGTTCTCCTGCCTGATGCGGGACCTGAAGGGGGTAATCAATCCGGCGTACCTGATGGGGTACATCGGGCACGGCATGTATCGAAGGTCCGTGCGGCGAACGGGGCTTATAGGCCTGGCGGCTCTGGCTGTGAGTGTCCTGGGGCGAGGGCTGGGCTTGCTACCTGAATTCACCGTCGGGAAGGCGGCTATTGTCGCATTGATTTATGGCTTCGCCACTCTGTTTGGGGGACTCGGACTGAAGACGATCTCCAATATGCTTATGTCGGAGAGAATCAACATCGCTGAAGCTAACAACCTCAACCTGCTGGAGGATAAGAAGAAAAGCCGCCTCGATTTCTATTTGCGGAGGCTCTACGATTCGGTTTTTCGTTTCGAGGCGGCTGTAAGATACTCAGATGAGGAGATACAGCGAGAGGATCGGGAAATACGAAAGAACGTGGAGGAAATAACCAAGAAGCTTATGTCCTCGCTGTCCGAGGAGAACCTGAGTTTTCTGGGTGTGACGGGCCTGCCTACCCTGGTGGAGCACATGAGCAAGTGCAATCCCTTGAAGGCCCGCCAACTGGAATGTTCCTGGGAAGGCTTTAGAATCACCGCCAACTACGCCCTCACGCACCCACTTCCGGCAACACTGGAGGCGGAAATCATCGGTTTCGACCTTACTCTCGTTGAGGACTGGTTGGATGGCGCGTGCTTCGACGCCAATGACGTCAAGCTCGTGGAGCAATACAAGGCCAACTCCACTATCGTTCTCATCAAGAAACAGGTGGGCTACGGGCTTCTCGACAAGATATGGCAGTCATGGAAAGGGTTCTGTCACAGTTTCTGGTTTCACAACACATTTCGGAGCGTGGCAGTAGGCGTTGGAACGCAAATCAGGAAGCTGAACAGAAAAGTCGGCAGGGGGTATTTCAAGACGGAACACCTCCTGTGGATTCACCCGGACCTCGATCGTTCGGTGGAGGAGAAGTTCGGGAGCGAGGTTCTTGAGGAGTTAATCAGTCGGCGGAAGCACCTCATACAGAAGATATTCTCCCGTAAATATGGCGGGGCTGTTGAGCTTCTTCGGAGGATCTATCGGCCCAAAGTGGAGCTCGCGATTGACCTTCGAAAGCGGTTTGACTGCGAATACTTTCTGGGGGAGTTGGGAGGACAATCGTATCTGTATGACCTGGAGCGATTGTCTTGTTCGTCTCCGCGTATCGAGAGAGAGCGGGCGCGGGTGGAACAAGCGAGAGAAAACGATGCACTTCTGATGAGGTACTTGAAGGAGCAGCCGGGGTTGTTGCCCGAGATGAACTCTTTGCAGCGAAGAGCAGTCAAAACCGCCCTCCACCTGAACCTTTTTCACCTGCGAGAGTTGCTGAGCGAATATTTTGCTTCGCCGACAGACGTGGGCGATAAGAAAGAACGGTTCCAATCGGGAGAAACGATCCAGCGAATCCTTTCGCGCACGGTGGCGGATGAAGCTCGTTTCTCCCGGACACTTGTGACCTTGCGAACCTTCTGGCTGCTCAACTGGCTGGAGTTTGACGAGTATTGCAGACAAGTGAAAGAGATAGCCTATGCCGATGAGGACTCCTTCGCCGCCGCCGAATAGTATTCTTGCCGCGAGATTTGCCCGCTGGCGAAGGGCTGAAGCAATTTAAGACGAACCCGTCCCCGGTGCAAA
>JABMQX010000661.1 GCA_013203085.1 bacterium
CCCCCAGGGCGTTGCCCTGGGCTGCCCTATGGCGCCCCTTCGGGGCTTTGGGTTTGCGATGCTCTTCCATGAACGGGCTTCAATCCCCGCCCAGGCCGAGCAGGGCCCCGACCCGAAGCCACTCCCATTTTCGCCCTGAAAGGGCATACGAACATAGCCCAGGGCACTGCCCTGGGAAGAGGGGCTCGGTTGGCATCATAAGCCCTGAAGGGGCGAGACAATCGCCGAGTTTGCCCTCTGCGGAAAATCGCAGTCAGAACGTGCCACCCAAATACAGCCGCACCCTGTAATCCCGCGCCACAGCAAGGATTTTCTTGCTCCTGAACGTGTTGGTTCCAAACCTGTCGGGGCGGCGTAACGAGCCTTTGTCAGAATGGGCCGCAGTTTGCCCGATTCACATCGTCTACAGACTCGGCTACGATACCGTTTGCATGGCTTGGGATTCATTTGGAGGTCGAATAGACGAAGGGCGAAGGGAAGCTGATGCTGGCTGGCCGAATCCTATCGCGGCATCCACCGGCCAGCTCGTATCTCCGAATGGCAACATCGGCTTGAGGATATAAGCCGATGCCCCGTCGTTCACCGCCCGCGCAGCGCTTTCTGCAAAAGCAAAGGCGCTGATCATGATCACCACCATGTCAGGATGCGTTTCCTTCAAGGGCGAAGCCAAATCTGTGCCGTTCATGTCGGGCAGCTTGACGTCCAAGAGAGCGAGACTGAAAAACCTATCTCGCGCTTTGTCTATGGCTTCGTGCCCCGTTTCGGCCGTCTCAGTGTCGTACCCATGGTTTTGAAATATTCGCTTGAGCATTTTACGGGTGCTCTGGTCGTCGTCAACCACCAAGATGCTCTCCTTGTCATCCATATCTTCATCCTTTGGCGAGGCTGTGCTGGTAGTTGTTCCGGCCATGTTTCTTCGCGCGATACATGGCCTTGTCCGCGTTCTTGATCAGGGTATCGGGATCATCGCCGTCGCTCGGATAGAGGGCAATCCCGATGCTGGTGGTGATATGGAGTTGGTGGCCATCGATAACGAATGGCTTTCGAACGGCTCCCAGGATCCTACAGGCAACCTCGGCCGCGTCTTCCACCTTAGCGACTTCCGTTAGTAGCAGGGTGAATTCATCGCCCCCCATGCGGCCGATCCTATCGCTTTCACGCAACAGGTCTACCAGCCGAACGCCAACAGCTTGCAGCAACTGATCTCCCGCGCCATGCCCCAGGGTATCATTAACGTTCTTGAAACGGTCCAGGTCGAGGACCATCACGGCCAGCTTTCGCTGCTTGCGCCGTGCGAGAGTCAGCGCAAGGGTCAGATGCGCTTTGAACAGTGCCCGGTTGGGTAGGTCAGTCAGGGCGTCGTGGGTGGCCCTATAAGCCAGTTCCTCCTCCGCCCGCCGCTTCTCCTCGATGATGCGCTGGTCCTGAAGAGCACCCCTGACTTTGGCTAACACCCCACGCATGTCCAAAGGCTTGATGATGTAGGCCAATGCGCCCTCGTTCAAGGCCCGCACGGCGCTTTCCACAGAGGCGTAGGCGGTGACCATAATCACCACCATGTCAGGATGGATTTCCTTCAACGGCGCCAGTAGCTCTATGCCTTCCGTGTCGGGCAGCTTGATATCCAGGAGAGCCAGATTGAAGAATTTCCTCCGGGCTTTCTCTATCGCCTCTTGCCCTGTCCCCGCCGTCTCGGCCTCATATCCCTTTTTTCGGAATATGAGTCTAAGGCTTCGGCACGTACCCTCATCGTCATCAACGATCAGGATGCTTTCCTTCCCATCCATTGCTTCGCTTCCACCAATCAATCCCCCCTATTCTTTCTTTGCACCCCCCTCTTTTTTCCTTTCCCAGATTTCGTCCGTCAACTTCAGCACCTGTGCGATATCAAGAGGTTTGTGGAGGCAAGCATAGGCATTATTGCTAATGGCATTTTCCACCAACTCGGACAGCTCCTCAAAATAGCCAGTCATCATGATCGCCACTACCTCCGGATTGATCTCTTTGAGTGCCAAATAGGTTTCCAGCCCATTCATGGCAGGCAGTTTCATATCTATGAAAATGATGTCATAGACCCTCTCCCGAGAGAGGCTGATTGCCTCCTCACCGGTGTGGGCGATGGACACATCGTATCCCTGCCGGGTCAGTATGTTTCTCAGAGTGACATAGGTCCCTGGCTCATCGTCAACAACCATGATCAGGGCCCCTCGCTTCGTCTCCATTGCCCTTTCGATGAGAGCGTGCACTCTTTCGAGGTCCAGAGGCTTGTAGATGATGCCGTAAGCTCCTTCCTCCAGTGCCTCTTGAACCAGCTCCTCAACTGCATACGCGGTCATCATGACCACCGCCGCCTTCGGCCGGACCATCTTCATCCTCTTGAAGGTCTGCACGCCGTCCATGACAGGCATCTTGATGTCCATGAAGACCATGTCGAAAGGCCTTTTCTGAACCATTTCGATAGCCTCCGCCCCGCCCGTCGCCATGCTAACGGCATAGCCCTTCCGTTTGAGGACGAAGGACATGGTCTTGACCAGGTTGATATTGTCATCCACTATCAGGATGCTACCCTTGTCCTCCATCCTATTTCTCCTCCCTTCCCCCTACGGGAAGCCTCACCGTGAAAGTGGCGCCTTGTCCAACTTCACTCTGCACTTCGATGGCGCCTCCATGTCCCTCAACCAGAGTCTTGATGATCGGAAGCCCCAGGCCAATACCCCTGGCCTTGGTCGTGAATAACGGTTCAAAGAGCTTGGCCAGGTTCTCCTTGGGAATGCCCTCCCCCGTATCGGTGAAGAATACAGATACCCAGTCCGAACCTGGCGCCTCGGACCTGATGACCAACTCGCCACCTTCGGGCATCGCCTGGATGGCGTTGAGGATGGTGTTTCCGAAAACCTGGCCGAGCTGGTCGGGATCTGCCAGGATTGGCGGCAACGCCTCTTCAAATTTGCAAACTACCTGGACCCTTTCCGGAACGGCGGCGCGAGACAGCGCCTCCTCGACGACCTCGTTGATGTTCGTCTTGCGGCGGGTCGGAGGCTGCGGACGGGCGAAGCCGAGAAGGCTGCCGATGATCCTCTCGGATGTCGCCACTTCCTTCTCGATGATCTCCAGCGTCTCTTTCACTTCAGGGTCAGGCTCCTCCACAACCATATTGAGGAAGTAGGCGGCGTTCTTGATGGCGCCGAGGGGGTTGCGAAGCTCGTGTCCCACGCCGCCAGCCAATTGCCCCAGAACTGCCAGCTTCTTCTTGCGTACAAGTTGCTCCTGAGCATCTCGGAGTTCCTTGGTCCGCTCTTCTGCAGTCTCCTCCGCCCGCTTTCGCTCGGTGACGTCCTCAATGGCCAGGAGGATCATCTGCGTCTTATTCGCCTCTCTATAAATGCGTCGGGCGTTCAGCATCATCGTCCTTCGCCCGATACTCTCAAAGTCGTGCTCCAGCTCGAAGTCCTCAAAGGTCGTGTTCTCCGGTAAGATCTCCTCCAGAAGCTTGCGGAACTTGGGGATGTCCCACTGGCGGTTGCCCAGGTCGTAGATGAGCTGTCCGACGGTCTCCTCCGGCGTGACCTTGAAGGTCTGGCAGAAGGAGCGATTCAGCGAGACTACTCTCAGGGCCGCATCCAGCGCCACCAGAGGCTCACGCACCGTTGCCACAATGCTCTCGGCGTATTCGCGAGCCTCCTGAACCACCCGCTCCGCCCGCTTTCGCTTGTCCTCGACTTCGATGGCGCGGAGGGCGAAAGCAATGTCACAGGCAACCTCGTGGAACAAGGCTTGCTCTTCTTCGTCCTCCACGAGATCTCCGGGGATGGAGACAGAGATCAGGCCATAGACCTCTCCCTGGTGTTTCAGGGGGACGGTGATCCTTCCCCTGCCGGCGTACTTCCCCGACAGCGGACAGTCGGCGCAGGCGGAGGGCGGGTCTTCGGTCACGACAACATCGGACTGTGCGAGTGCTTTCCGAGCGCAATCGGTCAAGTCACCTCGCTTCAGCAGCTTCACTATCGGTAGGAAATCCTCGCCCAAACCGCTTTCAGCATAGCTTTGGAGCTTGTTGGACTTGTCCAGGACAGCAATCCAGACGTTGTGATAGCCACGAGTCTCAATCAGACGGTCGCAGGCGCCCTGAAGCAGAGGATTTCGCTCCTTTTCCGTCCGGATGAGTTGGTTGACGTTGCGAATGGCACTCAGCACGGCGTTGAGGCGTTCCAGCCTCTCCTCCGCGCGCTTGCGCTCGGCTTCCGCCACTTCCAACTCAGCGACTCGTTGGCGGATCTTCGCCAACTCATCTATGAGCCGCTTTTTTGTCTCGCTTTCACCTTTCATTTTGGCTCCCTTTTGAGACTGCACCAATTTCGTACGATACCCTTAGTCCGACACGAGTCCTGCGTCTGGCCTCTTCGCGCGAGAACAAAAAAGCCCTATGAACCCTTTGTCAGGGTTTCATAGGGCTTCGTTGCTTCTACGCACAAACCGAGGGACACGCTGGGCTTCTCCCAAACTTGCCCCCCGGCAGTCGTCAGCGTCAACGCCTATCGGCTTTCGCCGCTGCGCTATATTTCTGACTCCGTTTTCCGAAGGCTTACCCTACAGAGATCGGAGGTATCTGTCAATGTTTTTTTGCGGTGGTGCAAGGCGTCAGTCTCGGCGAGAGATGAACTCATCGGAGAGGGCGCTCAGAGCGCGGAGAGCATGGGCATCTTGCACATGCTTTCCACGGGAGCTCGGTGCTGCAATGTATGGAACGCCGCGCCGCTGCGAGATTCGGGTAAAATTGACTCCCCTGCCCGGCCCCTCGGAAAACAGGGAGCAATCCAGGGACTTTTCCGTGATAAGGTCCGGAAAGTCGCTGGCGCTCCTACGCTCAGAATGACAGAGAGACGTCCGGCGATGATGATGCTTGATGCTCGGTCGGCAATTTTGTTACTGAAATTTCGGGCAGGCAGTGGTACATTTTGGTGAACCGGTGAAGTGTATCCGCGCTGGCGTGCGTCTAATTCGCGGATGCGTTTTTTTGCCGGGCAGGGTCCAAGGCTGCCGCAGAAGCGCTGGAGAAAAGGTAGTCTTATGGGATTCAGCTCATTTGGGAGGAAATGAAGATGGCAGGTTGCAGGGCGAAAGTGAGATGGTGGACACTGGTTTGTGTTGTTGCAGTGCTTAGTACTCTGGCGGTGCACGAGCGGTGCGACGCGGCCGCGGAGGGGAACAAGATTCGCGCTTTTGCTCGTCCCGACACGAGCGGGTGGGAGAATCTTTTCGCAGCCGATCTCTCGAATGCGGCCAAGCCCGAGGGGGTTTGGACGGTCTCAGACGGAGTGCTCACGGCAAGCGAAGACAAGGCGATCTGGACGACCAGGGATTATGACAATTTCATCCTGGACCTGGAATTCAAGACCGCCCCCGGTACGAACAGCGGGGTTGTTGTCTACTGCACCGATACGAAGAACTGGATTCCCAATTCGGTCGAGATCCAGATCGCCGACGACTACGCGGAGAAATGGGCGAAGGCACCGAAGAGCTGGCACTGCGGTGCGATCTTCGGTCATCTGGCTCCATCGAAGAGTGTGGTCAAGAAGCCGGGCGAGTGGAACCGCTTCACTATAAGG
>JABMQX010000662.1 GCA_013203085.1 bacterium
ATCATGTCTATCCCACTGCACCGTCTTTACCGTCCCCTTCCGTCTATCCCGTGCATCCTGTATGGAATTGTTCTCTCTCGCCCGGGGACGTGTTCTTCTCTTCGCCAGCTTTGTTCTAATGAGTGAAAGTCAATTCTGTGTTTGGCGCAATAGTCCGCCGCTTTGGACACGATGTCAAGGGCTTTGGGTGTGAACGTTCAACGGTGAGGCTCCGGCTTTTGCAGGGACAAGACCTTCGATCGGGCTATCAAAGGTCGAGGGGGAGATTGACCGGCTCCCTGTTGAGTTTTGCTCGGCGGGCAGTCTTGTAAGCAGAAGCGTACTGTTTCGCCACGACTTCCCAGGAAACGACCTTCTCGAGGTAGTTGCCGAGGTTGCTGCTCAGTGTGGCGCGAAGCTGCTCATCCCGGGCGAGGCGTATGACCTTTTCGCGAAGCATCCGTTTCGTCGTGAAGAGGAGTCCTCCTTCGCTTTCCACCGTCTGGGAGGTCAATCCTTCAAGGGGAGCCGTGGTGATGTACGGCTTCTTGAGGGCGATGATACGTGCCAGGGTGCCGGACTGCGTTTCGTCAACAGAGGGCAGAACAACAAAGTCGCAGACAGCCATCACCTTGTAGTAGAGCGTACCCCTCGGAATGAACTCGTAGTAATATGCCAGACCTTTTCGCTGCAAGTTCTCAACTTGACTGCGATATAGCTCGTAAGACGTGCGATGGGCCGGGTCTCTCAGAGCCCCTCCAGCCAGCAGATACCATTTCTGTCCGGTCTGTCGCTTGATCTCGGCGGCGGTGTCCTCCCAGATCGAGGTCAACATATCCCACCGCTTGTTCGTTTGAATCCATCCAAGAAGTCCAACGATGTGGTGCGAAGAAAAATCTCCGTTCTGGAATCCCAGCTCTCTCTTGATTTCCGGGAGTTGCCCCTCCGGCCACCCCTTATCGGGGCGAGCGCCGTGCGGAATAATCATGAGGTTGCCCGGCGTTCTCCAGCCTCGCTCACGAAAATTCCAGTCGAGTCGCCATGTATGATAATGACACTTCAGGATCACCACATCTGCACGATGGCACAGTGACCTCAGAAACTCCATCTCGTGTTCGCGCGGTCGCCCGTGGACTGTGTGCGGCTCAACAACAATCGGGTAATCCCGGATTTCCTCCAGCAACCGAAGGAATCCCGCGTTACCGTCTCCGCTGTTATGCTCGTCAACGTAATTGTAAAGCCCGTACTCGTGCTGGATGTGGACGACCGCTGGCGAAAGCTCCTTCACTTTCTCCGCGACCGCAACGTACCAGTCGGGACGAGAGAGGTCCATGAGGGGATAAACGTTGCCGCCCCGACCCTCTGGGTGCGAGATGATGTGCACCGCGCGGTCGGGAAAGCGGCGCCGGATGAACTCCACTGCCTCTTCAGCAAAAGTGGCGATCCCGCAAGGCCGCGGCGGCCAGCTCGTTATCATGACGATAGGTCGTTTACCATTCTTGGCGGAATCTCGCCGTGGAAACCTCCGCAGGCCGGTCTCGGTGAGGACTTCGGTTCTCAATGCTTTCCCTCCCGAAAGTGGACGTGTTGCCGGGAGAACCTGACATTTCATCTTCGCCCGCAAGGAACCACATGTTGCAAAAACCACACCAACCAGTCTCGGTTGACACAATCGCTTCGGCGCGTGGCGAATGCGCAATTGAAAGATGCCTCGTGTCAAAGCCATTATGTTTCCCATTATCAACATAATTGCCAATACGAAACATCCGAACGTTGCCATTTGGCTACCTGCGAAGGCTCGAAAACAAGGCGGTGCTGTCGTTGCGCCACACGAGGCGTTGAGTCAGCAAGCTCGGGCATGATGGTGGCTCTGTTCTTCGCTGCGCTTCCATCCTGAGCCACCGATAACTGAGGGGTTATCGCCCAGGGTCGGTTTTGCTTGACCTATGGCACTGGAAAGAGGTACAAATGTCGAGATATGTGAACCAACTGGAGGAGAACGATGCGTATTTTGATTAGCGGCGGAGCTGGATATATCGGCAGTGTTGTCGTCAAAGAGCTTGTCGAGGGCGGTCACCGGGTCGTGGTGATTGACAACCTTCAGACAGGGCATCGCGAGGCAGTGGCGGAGGGGGCAGAGTTCGTTTTCGGAGACCTATTTGACCTGCGCCTAATCAGGGATGTTATCGCCAGGGAGAAGGTGGAGGCGGTGATTCATTTTGCGGCGGAAGCATTGGTCGCCGACTCAATGAAAAATCCGTCGAAGTTCTTCCGGAACAATATCTGCTCGGGGATCAATCTTCTCGACGCAATGGTCCGGGGAGGAGTGGGAAGGATCGTCTTTTCTTCTTCGGCGGCGACATACGGCGAACCCACGACGATTCCGATCAAGGAGAATGACGCCACGCTCCCCACCAATCCCTACGGCGAGTCGAAGCTCGCTTTTGAAAAGGTGCTGAGGTGGTACAATGAGATTCACGGAATCGAGTACGTGGCGCTGCGGTATTTCAACGCGGCGGGCGCGGCGCCCCCCCTCGGTGAGGACCATACGCCGGAAACGCATCTGATTCCGATTGTCCTCATGACCGCGCTGGG
>JABMQX010000663.1 GCA_013203085.1 bacterium
GACAGCTGAAGGAGCGCCCTGGCCCCGCCCCCGGCAATGATCCCAGTACCGGGTGGCGCCGGCTTCAAGAGAACTTTCGCAGCCCCGTACCGCCCCAGAATCCTATGGGGTATTGTATTGCCCTCTATCGGTACTGCAATCAACTCCCTCTTCGCTTGCTCCACGCCCTTGCGAATTGCGTCAGCCACTTGGTTAGCTTTTCCGTAGCCAAAGCCAACCCGTTTGTTCTCGTCGCCCACGACCACAAGAGCACTGAAGCTAAACCGTCTGCCGCCTTTCACCACCTTCGCACAGCGGTTGATGCTTACAACCTTCTCAATCAGCTCAGGTGTTTCTGCCTCGAATTTCTCCAATGCCTTCCCCCGATGAGATTTCACCTTGTGAGCTATGCGAGCAACTCGTGCTCGCGTAGCGTTTCGGCTATCACTTTTACTTTTCCGTGGTAACGATAGCCGCTCCTGTCAAAAACGACCTTGGTGATGTTCTTCTGTTTCAACTTCTCGGCAAAGGTCTCCGCCAAAACCTTTGCCGCTTCGATATTCTTCGCGCTTTTCAGGTTTTTCTCCTTGAACTCCTTGCCGAGTGTTGACACAGTGCAAACGGTACGACCCTCCGCGTCATCAATCAACTGCAAATAGAGGTTGGCGCAGCTCCGAAAGACGCACACCCGAGGCCTCTCCTTCGTGCCCAGTGTTTTCCTTCTCGACCGCAAGTGTCTTTTTTTTCTCAGCTCCGCTCGCGACAACTTTCTTCTCGCTCCTCGAGGCGGTGGCGATTATGCTACCGTCTTTCCAGCTTTCCTTCTGACGTGCTCGTCACTATATCGAATCCCTTTGCCGAGATATGGTTCCGGCGGATAGAAGGCACGGATTTCCGCCGCGACCTTCCCCACCTTCTGCTTATCGCAGCCTTTCACGTTAATCGTCGTTCCTCTTTCCACAGTGATCTCGATGCCCTCCGGGATAGGATGCCTGACAGGATGGGATTTCCCGATTGTCAAGTCCAACACCTCTGCGTCAACCTTCGCCCTATAGCCGACGCCGCTAATCAACAGAACCTTCTGGTACCCCTTCGTAACTCCCTCGACCATATTCGCGATTAGCGAACGATATGTACCGTGCAAAGCCCTATCCCTTTTCGAATTGGCGCTCCTTTTCACAACGATGGTTCTGTCTTTTTCAACAAACTCAACTGTTATCCGGCTATCCACACTCTGAGACAGCTTCTTCTCACCCGGCCCTATCACTTCCACAACACCGCCGTTGATCCCAACGGAAACGCCTTCGGGAACCGTTATCGGCAAACATCCTATGCGAGACATCCTTTAGTCCTCTCCTTCGGGCATCTCTCTTTTTCCCGGCGATTTTCCTACCACACTATGCACAAAAGTTCGCCTCCCGCTCGCTGGCGGCGCGCTTTCTTGCCGCTGAGCACCCCTTTTGGCGTGGAAAGAATCGCCAGCCCATATCCTCCCACCACCACTGGGATCTCATCCGCTCCCACATACTTCCTCAAGCCGGGCTTGCTGACCCTTCTTATGCCGGTGATAACCTTCTCCTTTCCCCGCGTGTATTTCAGATAAACCCGCAGCATACCCTGCTTTTTGTCCGCAATAAACGTGTAGTTCTCTATGTATTGTTCTTCCTTGAGCACCCGCAGAATCTCTTGCTTTAGTTTCGACGACGGCAGGTCAAGATAAGGGTGCATCTCAGAGTTCGCGTTTCTAATTCGCGTGAGCATATCCGCGATGGGGTCGGTCATAGTCATGCGCGCTTCTCTCCTCTTCTGGAAAACAGACTACCAGCTCGCCTTCATCACCCCGGGAATCAAGCCCGCCGACGCAAGCTCTCGAAAACAGATCCGACAAAGCTGGAACTTTCTCATATAGGCCCTCTTCCGCCCACATCTGCGGCAACGGGTGTATTCCCTGACTTTGAATTTCTGCGGCTTATTGCATTTGACGATCAGTGATTTTCTTGCCATGTGTCATTTTCTCTCCGACAGCTACCTTCTTTTGAACGGGAACCCCAAAAGTTCGAGCAATCTCCTCCCCTCAGCGTCCGTCTTGGCGGTTGTAACTATGCTGATATGCATCCCAAAGGACCTTTTGATCTTGTCCGGGTTGACCTCTGGGAAAACGATGATTTCATCCATGCCGATATTGTAATTTCCTCTTCCGTCAAGGGTATCAGGAAGGCCCCGAAAATCCCTGATCTGCGGAACAGCCACGTTCACGAGCCGTTCAAAAAACTCGAACATCCTCCTCCCTCTCAGAGTCGCCTTGCATCCCACCGGCATCCCGGCTCGTACTTTGAATGCTGCGATGCTTTTTCGGACGAGGGTGAGGATCGGCCGCTGGCCGCAAATGGTTGCCATCTGGCTGACCGCCTCATCAATGATTGCTCGGTCGCGACCTCCTTCGCCCAGTCCCATGTTCAGAACCATCTTCTCGAACCTCGGCACCTGAAAACGATTCTTGTAATTGAACTCTTCCATCATCTTTGGAGCAACAGTAGAGAGATAATAGTCACGAACGCCTGCCATATCCTCACGCTTTCCCGATAGGATTCTTGCACCTCTTGCAGATTCTTTCCTTTCGATCTCCCGACACTTTTCGGGCAATTCTCGTGGGCTTCTGGCAGTGGGAGCAGAAAAGCTGAATATTCGATAGGGTGATCGGTCCCTCCCTCCTCACAAACCCGCCGCTCTGTGCGACCTGTGGGTCCGGGCGAATCGTCTTCACGATTATGTTAATCCCTTCCACCAAAGCCACGCCCTTCTGGGGCGACACATGCAAAACCTTTCCTCGCTTGCCCTTGTCTCGGCCAGCAATCACGTAAACGATGTCATCTCGCCGGATATGAGGCTTAGCTCTCGTCTCCTTTTCCTTTTTCCTCCCGGCCCCCTTCACCAGCTCCGAACCTCCCTCATAAGACCTCCGGCGCCAAAGAGATAATCTTCATGAAGTTCCTATCTCTCAACTCTCTGGCTACCGGGCCGAATATGCGCGTGCCCCTCGGGTTATTCTGGTCGTCAATAAGCACGCAAGCGTTGCTGTCAAATCTCAAAACCGACCCATCGGGACGGGGAATATCGCCCTTCGTTCGCACGATCACAGCTTTAACCACCTGCTTCTTTTTGACCACACCGCCCGGTGCGGCTTCTTTTACGGAGACTGTAATGATGTCGCCCACCCGTGCATAGCGTCTCTTCGAGCCGCCCAGAACTTTTATGCAAGCGACCTTCTTCGCTCCTGAATTATCGGCCACATCAAGCCGTGTTTGCATCTGTATCATCGTCGTTCCCTGCTAAGAAAGCCCTTCCCCTCGGAACCGTCGAAAACCCAGCTTCCCGCGAGCTCCTAAGACCTCAGAATCTCGACCAACCGCCACCTTTTCAACTTGCTGACAGGCCTCATCTCCGCGATGCGAACGAAGTCTCCGATTTTCGCTTCGTTCTTCTCGTCGTGAGCGTGATACTTTTTTATCCTCTTCACTACTTTCCCGTACTCAGGATGACGGAACGTTCGCTCAACCCCTACAACGACAGTCTTATTCATCTTATCTTTCAGAACGAATCCTTTTCGCTCTTTACGATGTCCTCGGGCCTTCCCTTCCTGTGCCATGCGGCACTCCTTCCTTATGCTGTCCGCTGCCGCCTTTTTGTCTTTATCCTAAGCCTTCTCTTTCAGAATCGACGGCGCCGGGGCCGCGGAGTCACTTATGGCTGTAACCTTCGTCCTTAAGAATGGTGATAAGCCGCGAAATATCTCTTTTCAGTTGCCCGATGCGGTGGGGCTTCTCGACCTGTCCTATGTGCAACTGCGAACGCAGGTTGAAGAACTCTTGACGGCTATCATCCAGTAGCTGCTCCAGCTCCTCTCTGGTTTTTTCCCTCAGCTTTTTTGCCTTCATGGTAAAGAATCACCAGTTATCATGCTGCACGGTCAGCTCGCCAGACAAACTTGCTGCGAACCCTCAGCTTATGTGCCGCCAAACGGAAAGCATCTCTTGCCATCGTGAAAGGAACGCCCTCAAGTTCAAAAAGCATCCTCCCCGGACGGACAACCGCGACCCAGTGGTCCGGCGCTCCCTTACCCTTGCCCATCCTGGTCTCGGCGGGCTTGGCGCTCACCGGCTTGTCCGGAAAGACTCTGATCCAGAGCTTCCCGTGCCTTTTGATTCGCCTGCTGATAGCGATTCTTGCCGCTTCGATCTCTTCCGCGCGCAACCATCCTCTCGTCAGAGCTTGCAGCCCGTACTCTCCGAAGCTCAAGTTCCTCCCGCGGAAGTCTATTCCTTTTCTACTTCCTCGTTGGCATTTTCTGTGTTTGACCCTTTTGGGCATCAACGCCATCTTTCGGTCCTCTTTTTTCCGTCAGATGTTCCCCCTTAAATATCCACACCTTCACTCCGATCAAGCCATACGTAGTCCTGGCTTCTGCGAAGCCGTAATCTATATCCGCTCGCAGCGTGTGCAGAGGAATCTTTCCCTCCTTATGGCTTTCGCTTCGGGACATCTCTCCCCCACCCAACCTTCCAGAGCAGGTAATTTTGATTCCTTGCGCGCGGCGGTCCACTGCCGCCGTCACAGCCTTCTTCATAGCCCTGCGAAACGACACCCTGTGCTCCAATTGAATGGCGATGTTGGCCGCAACGAGCTGCGCCTCCACCTCCGGGACCTTTATCTCCTCCACGTCAACGAAGACTTCCTTCCCAGTTCGCTCCGCCAGCTCTTCGCGCAACCTGTCTATCTCGATCCCTCTGCGCCCGATCACAATTCCGGGGCGGGATGTGTAAAGAACGATCCGTATGCGATTGCTGGCTCTTTCTATCACCACACGCGGTATCCCCGCCGCCGCCAATCGTTCCCGAATATAGTCGCGGATTCCCAGGTCCTCATGAAGAAGGTCTCCGAACTCCCGGTGACTGGCGAACCATCGCGAACTCCAATTCTTCTTCAACGACAGCCGAAACCCTATCGGATTTACCTTCTGTCCCATATACAACCTTTCTCCGGCGGCATCGCCATAGGGGCAACGCCCTTCTGGATGTCTGCTCCGCTAACGTTCATCTACTCGTATGGTGATATGACTCGTCCTTCGCCTTATCACATTCCTGACTCCTCGCGCACGCGGAATCATTCTTTTGAGCGTCGGCCCCTCGTCAACCACAGCCTCTGCCACGAAAAACGCCTTGCCTCCGCCCTCCTTAGCCTGCTCCGCGTTCGCCACCGCCGATTTCAGCACCTTGCCGACAAACCTTGCCGCTCTCCGCTTCGAAAACTTCACCACCTGCTGGGCTTCCTCAACCGGCAGGCCTCTGATCAACTCCACAACTTCTCTTGCCTTCCTCGGCGGCACTTTCAGGTATTTGCCTATGGCCCTTCCCGGCAAATCAAAATCCTCCCTTGAACTCAAGTTACTCAGCTAACCTTATCTCTGTCCAGCGTGCTTCCGAAACGTCCTCGTGGGGGAGAACTCTCCGAGCTTGTGCCCCACCATGTTCTCCGTCACAAACACCGAAATGAATTTTTTTCCGTTGTGGACTGCGAAAGTATGCCCCACGAACTCCGGCGTGATCATTGACCGGCGTGACCAGGTCTTGATGATCCGTTTGTCTCCCACCGCGTTGATTTGTCCGATCTTCTTAAGCAGCTTTGGGTCCACGTAGGGACCCTTTTTCAACGATCTGGGCATTGTTTCCTACTACCGCTTTCCCTTGCGTGATTTGATAATGTGATTGGTCGGCTTGCTCTTCTTCCTCGTCTTACCGCCCTTTGCCAGCTTGCCCCAGGGAGAGCAGGGGTGCCTCCCCCCGGAGGACTTCCCTTCACCTCCCCCCATGGGGTGGTCTACGGGATTCATGGCAACGCCTCTGACCTTGGGTCTTCTCCCAAGCCACCTGCTTCTCCCGGCTTTCCCGAGAGATACGCTCGCGTGATCGGCATTACCGATTTCTCCGATGGTCGCGCGGCACGTCACCGGGATCAAACGCACCTCCCCAGAGGGCAGCCTCACATGGGCATACTTCCCCTCACGAGACATCAGCATCGCACTCACCCCGGCGCTTCGCACGAGGACCCCGCCGCCATTCCGCCTCAGTTCGATATTGTGCAGCGGCATCCCAAGAGGAATTTTCGCCAGCGGCAGGCAATTCCCCACCCTGGGCTGTGCCTCTTCGCCGGACATCACGACATCCCCTATCTTCAAACCCGCTGGCGCAAGCATGTACCTCTTCTCCTTATCGGCGTATTCGAGAAGCGCTATCCTCGCCGACCGATTGGGGTCATATTCGATCGCGATCACCTTTGCCTCGACACCGTCCCTATTTCGCTTGAAATCAATTATACGGTACCTTCTTTTTTGCCCCCCTCCTCTCCGGCGGACCGTGATTCGCCCGGTGACGTTTCTCCCTCCGGATTTCTTCAGACTCGTAGTTAGAGACTTCTCCGGCTTCGTTTTCGTAATCTCCGAGAAATCGGAAAGCCTCGTGAACCTCAAAGATGGTGTTACCGGTTTATATCGCTTTATGCCCACTGTTTCATCCTCGCCACAGGGCTAACAGAATCGCCGCGCCCCAGCAGCCAACCAGAATTGTTCTCTCAAACGAAACTGAGAGTTTCTCCCTCCTCCAGAGTGACAATTGCTTTTTTCCAATCGGGCCGCTTGCCCACCACCATACCCATCCGTTTCTTCTTTCCCCTTACATTCATCGTGTTGACATCCTTGACCCTCACCTTATACAGCTTCTCGATGGCGAGCTTGATCTCGATCTTGTTCGCCCGACGGCTCGCTCTGAAAATGTACTTGTTTTCTTCCTCCGACAACCGCGTGCCTTTCTCCGAAAGGATCGGGTACCTCACTATGTCATATTCGTCCTTCATCCGTCTCACCAACTGTACTATTGCTCCCCAAGGTGCAGCGACTCGAAGCTCGCCTTCGTCAGTAACAAGAAGTCGTGGCTCAGAATATCGTAGGCGCTCACGTCGCCCACCGACCGATAAGTCAAAGAACGCATGTTCCGGGCGGACAACAAAGTGTTCTTGTCGCTCCTATCCGTCACTAAGAGCACCTTACCCGAAAGGTCCAAGCTCCTGAGCGTTTCAGCCATGACCCTCGTTTTAGGAAGATCGAACTTCAGCTCGTCCAGTACCAGCAGCTTTTCGTGACGAATCTTTTCGCCCAGGGCATGATCGAAAACTAACCTTCTCATCTTTCGCGGAAAGCGCTTCTTCACACTCTTAGGCTTTGGGCCGAAAACGACACCTCCGCCTCGGAACAACGGCGACGCGAGGGTCCCTGCACGGGCACGGCCCGTGCCCTTCTGCCGCCAGGGCTTCGCGTTCGACGCCCTCACCTCCGCCCGCGTTTTTGTCGAGGCACTCCATGATCGCCAGCTCCTCCGCTGTTGCACAACATAATCGTGAACGAGCTGCTGATTCACTTTCGCTTCGGCGATATAGGATTTCAGCTTCAACTCCGCCACAAGTTGGCCCGCCGAATTGACAAGCTTTACAGTTTTCTTCGCGTCAGTCCCCACGCTCACTCTTCTTTCTTCACCTTTTGCTTCACTGACCTGCGAACGAACAAAAGCCCTTTTGGTGGGCCGGGCACGCATCCTTTCACCAGCAAAAGGTTCTCTTCCGGCCGCACCAGCAATACCTCCAGATTCAAGGCCGTCACTCGCCTGTTCCCGGCGTGGCCGGGCAGCTTCTTCCCTTTCAGCACTCGCCCCGGAGATGCGCTGCAGCCAATTGAACCCGGCTGGCGATGGAACGTTGACCCGTGCGACTTCGGCCCGCCCCTCATGTTCCATCTTTTGACCACTCCGGCAAAGCCTTTCCCTTTTGACACTCCCGTCACGTCCACCCTCTGCCCGACGGAAAAAAGATCGACACGGATCTCCTGCCCGACCTTGTACTCGTCGCCACTTTCGATCCTCACCTCTTTCAAGTGCCTCTTCGGGGCCACACTCGCCTTACTGAAATGCCCCGCGAGGGGCTTGGTGAGCCTCGATTCATCTACATCTCCAAAGCCTAACTGCACGGACCCGTAATTGCCGGGCTTGTCACTCTTTACTTGCACCACTGTGCAGGGCCCGGCCTCCATGATCGTGCCTCCTATGGCTCTTCCCTCCTTGTCGAAGAGCTGAACCATCCCGACTTTTTTTGCTAACAAACCTTCAATCATTGCTCTCGTTCTCGCGAACGCTCATTTTCCAGTTGCTGACGAATTCATTGACCTTGTTCCGCCCGCACACCTTCCATCATCCGACGTGGATTTCAGACGCGGATCTTGATGTCAACCCCAGCCGAGAGATTCAGCTTCTTCAGCTCGTCAATCGTTCTGGCTGTCGGTTCGACAATGTCCAAGAGACGCTTGTGGATTCGAGTCTCAAACTGCTCCCGCGACTTTTTGTCCACGTTCGGCGAGCGCAAGACGGTGTACCTTTCCACCTTCGTCGGAAGAGGAACAGGGCCGACCACCCGCGCTCCTGTCCGCTTGGCGGTGTCAACGATTTCCTGGACCGACTGATCGAGCAGGCGATGATCAAATGCCTTCAAACGGATTCGAATTTTTTGCTCTTCCACTGCCATTCCCAGCGCTCTGTTCTCGTGTCGGAGGCGCTCGCATCCTTAACTCGGCGACCGTCATCCGCCGGAGAACAGCCTATTCGATAATATCAGTAACGGTTCCGGCTCCGACGGTTTTGCCTCCCTCTCGGATGGCGAACCGCAGAGTTTTCTCCATTGCGATCGGCGCAATCAACTCCACCGTAAGATTCACGTTATCACCCGGCATCACCATCTCCA
>JABMQX010000664.1 GCA_013203085.1 bacterium
CCGTGGGCAAGCTCGGTACGGAAGATGTCGGATCAGGATAAGTGAAAAGCCAAGCGGAACCAACGAGGCGCCGTCCGCCTTCTTTCGGAACAAGGACACTACTGATGGCTGTGGTTTCTCTGATTCTCGGAGCAATCCTGGTAGCGGTGTGCCCACCAGTTTCTGCGGCGCGGAATCTCGTTGAAAACCCGAGCTTTGAGGAATGTGATGAGATGGGGGATCCAGCTCATTGGAGCTGGTGGGGATCGGAAATGGGCGAGCTTGCCGACGCCGAGGTCTTTCAGTGGGAGCCGGAAGGGTATTCGGGAAAATGGTCGGTTTCCATCCGCGAGGAGTGCTGGGGTATGCGAGGATGGTGGTCCACGATTGTCCGAGGGATCAAACCGAGACGGTGGTATTCGGTTTCCGTCCGGGCGAAGCGTGATCGCCCAACCGGGTGGCTGCCGGAACTTCAGCTCTTCGGGCGGGAAAAGGTGATGAACCTTTACCGTGTGGGAGTGTGGGAGAAGTTCGACTGGCTTGTCAATTCCGGCGAATTTCACGACGACGTCGTGCTGAAGCTCATCAATCGGCGAAAGCCCTACAAGGTTTGGTTCGACGATGTTGTTGTGCGAGAGTTTTGCGTGGAGGCCGATCTTGATGACAAGCCGGGAAAGCTGAGTTGGCGCTCTCCCGAAACGGACTGCCTTGTCGTGTTCAAAGTGGAGGCTGCGAGAAGCGACCGGTTCGAGAACGCCGCCGTCATCGCAGAGACTCTGAACAACGAGATTCCTCTCCCTCCCGAACTGAACGACGGGAAATGGTATTGGCGAGTCAGAGCTTTCCAGAGCGGTGTGTTGCTGGCGACGTCTCGCCCCCGCGAGCTCAATATACAAAAAAGCGAAGTCGGAGTTACGAAAGGGCGCCCAGCAGCGGAAGAAGTCCTGCCTCCGTGCCGCCCCGAATCGAGCGAACACATCTCTTTCGATGAAAACCTCAACTTGCTTGTGGACAGAAAAACGTTCTCCTCCAGGGACGGAAAGCCGTTTTTCCCCATAGGCATCTATTCTCTTCCCCCCGAGAAATTCAGCGAGGCGAGAAGAGCGGGTTTCAACGCGGTGTTGACGAAGGAGGTGGAGGCGGCTCGGCGAGCTGGCTTGCGGGCCATCGTGCCACGGAGCTTCCGATATTCTGCGAAAAGCGATGGAGATGGCGGCGGCCTTTCAGAGGAGGAAGTCAATCGCTGGATAATCGCCCGCTACTTGTGGGACGAGCCCGCGCAAACCAACGCCAGCCCCCGCGACGTTTTCCGGGCACATAAACAGGAGAAAACGGCAGACCCACATCATCCGACCGCCATCGTCGTTTACCGACCGGAGAATTTTCTGGCTTACGCCTCCGCATCGGACATTCTCATGACCGATCCTTATCCCATCCCACACAGGCCGATGAGCGTCGTACCGGAATCCGTGAGGGCCGCCGTAGAAGCGGTCGGCGACCTGAAACCGGTGTGGGCGGTCGTCCAGGCTTTCAACTGGATGGACGCCTCACAGGAAGCGAGGCGAACCGGCTGGGCGAGATGGCCGACGTACCAAGAAGAGAGGTGCATGGCCTACCTGGCGGTGATCAGCGGTGCGAGAGGAATTCTGTTCTACCGATATTGTGGGAAAAACAGACAAGAGCCGCCCAACTGGGGAACCTTGAAACGCGTTGCCAGCGAGATGAAGGACCTCTCGCCAATTCTGCTGAGCCGGACGCTTGCCCTTCCAGTATCCCTCGATGTGCAAGCACCTTCGCGGCCTGATGGAAAACACAATAATAATATAGATTTGACCGTCAAGAGCGACGGGCGTCGGACGTTCCTCATCGCCGCCAACAACTGGCCGGGAAAGCGGCGAGCCACTTTCTCTTTTCAAAAGGAGCTAAAACCGTTCGTGGGCGTGCCCTTTGAAAAGAGAAGAATCAGGACAGAATATCGGTCTTTTTCCGATACCTTCGCACCCTATGGCGTCCACGTTTACGAACTGAGGTTCAAGTAAACGAAAGAGGAGAAGCGGAAGAGAAGAGACCTCTCGCAAAGGCGTAAAGGCGCGAAGCATGAGAGTAAATTAGATGGTGATGACAGTTGGCGTCCTGGCGTCTTAGCGAGAGAAACGGGACGAGGGAAACCTCTCGCAAAGTGGCGCGCCGACGGCGCGAGCCAAAAGGATGTAGGAAATATCGAAGGCGAGACACCCTCCGGACAGCCTCGCCAAGGCGGGGCGGCATTACCCTCTGCAAACCCACCCAATCAAATGCAGCCGCACCCAGAACATCAGAGGGCTTGAGCTTGGAGGGGGAATCGGTGGTATAATTTATCAGAGGATTCCACAAGTGGGCGACGATGATTATTACTACTACCATTACAATCACAAGGGGGACGTGAGCGCTCTGACCGATGGGGATGAAAAACTGGCCGCATATTACGAGTACGACGCCTGGGGGAACACGATGACTGAGGCGGAGAAATCCGGCGTGGACAATCCGTATCGTTATTCGACGAAGGAGTGGGACGAGAAGTCGCAGCTCTACTACTTCGGCGCCCGCTACTACTCCCCCGAAGTCGGAAGGTGGACACAAAGAGACCCGCTGGGAACAGTGGATGAGCTCAATCTATATTTGTATGTGGATGGCGAGCCGGTGTCGCGGGTTGACCCAGCGGGACGCTTTGCCTTGAACGTCCACTTCTGGAAGACGGGCAGCTGGGCTCGCGATGCCATGACTACGAACACGCAGGGAGGCTGCGTCACCTTCAAACGGGGAGCGCC
>JABMQX010000665.1 GCA_013203085.1 bacterium
GATGAAGCGTATCGAGAATCAACAACGTTCCTGGAACAATTGGCAGAACGTATCGGTATCTGATGAGCTCTCTTCTGATAAGGAATGCCAGAATCATCACGCCCGCGGAGACATTGCGGAGAGGTTCCATTTTTGTCGATCGCGGGAAGATGAGAGAGGTGATTGAGGGGGAGACTCGTTCGTCTGAAAAGCCGGACAGGACGATCGATGCCTCCGGCAAGATTGTGGTGCCGGGGTACGTTGACTTACAGGTAAACGGTGGGAAGGGGGAAGGGTTTTCTCAGAGCCCGGAAGAAGAATACGAGAAGATCGTCCGCTTTTTCGCCGAGCATGGCACAACAACGATGCTCGCTACAGTAGTCACCGCTTCCCCGGAAGAAATGCTCGAGACCATTCAACACGTAGCGGCATTCCGGCGATCGAAATCAGAGTGTGCCGGTGTTGTGGCGGGCATTCACGTCGAGGGTCCGTTCCTGAATCCCGAGCGGCGGGGCGCCCACCCGCCGAGCCTGCTGCGAAAACCGGATGTGAAAGAGGTTCGCAGATGGCTCACTGCTGCGCCGGGTGAGATAAGGATGATGACGCTGGCTCCGGAGTTGGAGGGTGCCGGAAAGCTGATCAGCCTTCTGAGCAATGAAGGGGTCGTAACAGCGGCGAGCCACTCGTGTGCGGATTACGAGTGCATGGTCGAATCGGTGGGGAAAGGGCTGTCCTTTGTCACGCACGTCGGCAACACCACAGACTGGCCTTACCGCAAAGAGCAGGAAGGGGGATGGCTGGGAGTAGAACCGGCAGTGGTGGGGAGCTTTCTGTGCATCGAGGAGCTTTCTGGAAGTGTGATTATGGATGGATTTCATTTTCATCCGGCGATGTTAATGCCCGTGGTCCGGTGTAAAGGGGTCGAGAAAGTCGCGTTGATTACCGACGCAGTCTTCGTCGCCGGTCTCGCCCTCGGCACGTATCACAAAGGAAACGAGACGGTTACTGTCACGCAGGCGGGATATACGGCAGGGCCGCATAAAGGGTGGCTCGCAGGAAGTATTTTGACGATGGATAAGGCGGTAAAGAATGCAGTGAATCTGGCGGGGTTATCTCTGCCGGAAGCTGTGACGATGGCGACACTGACGCCGGCGACCCTCCTCGGTATTCAGAAAAAGAAAGGGAGGATTGCAGAAGGGTGGGATGCGGACATTCTCGTCCTCGATTCGGACCTGAACGTGGAGCAGACCATCTTCGGCGGGAAGGTCATAAGCCAGAGAAGTTCCTGAAGAAAAAACATTGAGGGAAAACGCATATCCGGGAGGAAACGCCATGAAAAACGCATATCGGGTTATGGTTCTGATGCTGGTAGCCACGGGGCTTGTCCTGTGGGGGATAGTTGGAACGACGCAAGCCGAGCCTATCCGGGTGCTGGTTCTGCTCGGAGGAGAATATCATCCCTACGAGGCGGGATCGAAGATCATGCTGGAGGCGGCGAGTCAAAGGCTCGACATCAAGGCCGATTTTGTCCGGATAGATAACCCGCCGAAAGGATTTCCGAAAGCAGAGAAGGCGACTATTCCATCGAACATCGCAATTCTCGAAGACCCGGACCTGGGAAAGAAGTACGATGTCATCTTCGCGTACAACCAGAGCAATTGGACAAAGATCACCGACAAGCAGATGGAAGGGTACCTCAGCTTCATTCGCAACGGCGGAGGATGGGTTGGAATCCACAGCGTGACCGAGACTTTCCAATCGAACCCGGAGCATGTGCGGATGGCCGGCGGGAGCTTCACCAAGCACGAGCCTTACCGGAAGATGCATATTTTACGCATCGAGGGTGATCATCCGATTCTGGAGGGAATTGAGAACTTCGATATCATGGACGAGTTCTACTATCACGACCAGTGCGACCTCGAGGATAAACACATCCTCCTGGTATGCCAGAGTCCGGATGACCAACTCGTCCGCCCTATCGCCTGGACGAAGATGTACGGCAAGGGAAGAGTATTCTTCACGGCGCTGGGGCATTCGGTGGAATCGTGCAGTAACCCGAACATGCTGAGGCATGTTACCCAGGGTATAGCCTGGGCGGCGGGCTGGAAGCCCGGCGAAGGAGGATTCGTGGACCTGTACAATGGCAAAGACCTCGCAGGCTGGCAGATGACCGGGCCGGGCAAGTTCGTGATCGAAGACGACGGAACGCTGAGGACCAAAGATGGAATGGGGCTTCTGTGGTACAAGGAAAAGAAGTTCAAGAACTTCGTTCTGTTGGTGGAATGGAAAGC
>JABMQX010000666.1 GCA_013203085.1 bacterium
GCGGCCTCTGACGCGGGTTTGCGCCTACTCGGCTGCAAAAGCTGCGGTCACCAATTTCACACAATGGCTCGCCGTCCACTTTTCCCTCAACTATTCAAAAAGGATCAGGGTCAACGCCATCGCCCCCGGATTCTTCCTGACCGAGCAAAACAGGTATCTCCTGACGGATGAGAAAAGCGGTGAGCTGACGGAGCGAGGGAAGGCGATGATCTCGCACACGCCGATGGGACGCTTCGGGAGCCCCGAGGACCTCATCGGCACTGTGTTGTGGCTTCTCTCGCCAGCGGCGGAGTTCATTCACGGCGCCGTGATACCCATAGACGGCGGCTACCTGGCATTCAGTGGAATGTAATGGAACACAGTGATGAGCGTTCTCGATGATTTTCGCCTCGACGGCAGGGCTTCCATCGTAACCGGCGCCAGTCGCGGCCTCGGAAAGGCGATGTCCGAAGCCCTTGCCGAGGCAGGTTCTCATATCGTTCTCGCGGCGAGGAGTGAGGAGGCGCTCAATACCATCGCCGACGGTATTCAGACGCTGGGAGTGAGGGCCCTTGCGGTCCCCACTCACGTCGAGAAGGAGGAAGAGCTCGACCGCCTTGTCGAGCAGACGGTCGGTGAGTTTGGCAGGATAGACGTCTTGGTCAACAATGCCGGGACGACGGCGCGCCATCCGGCGATAGATTTCCCCATCGAGGAGTGGGATCGGGTATTGGCGGTCAATCTCCGCAGCGTATTCCTCCTCTGCCAGAAAGTTGCCCGGGTCATGATGCGACAGGGAGGCGGAAAGATAATCAATGTCGCCTCCTTGCTTTCGGAGGTCGGTGTTGGTCTGATCCCCCCTTACGCCGCCAGCAAGGGAGGAATCCGGCAGCTCACGAAATCGCTCGCCGTCGAGTGGGCGGAGCACAATATCTGCGTCAACGCCATCGGGCCGGGATACTTCCGTACCGCTCTGACCGAAGGGCTCTATCAGGATCGGGAGAGATACGAGCAAATCATAGACCGTCTTGCCATAAAGCGCTGGGGGAGGCCGGAGGACCTCAAAGGCGCGGTGGTTTACCTGGCGAGCAAGGCGTCGGATTATGTGACCGGACAAGTCCTGTATGTGGACGGGGGCTACCTTGCTGGTTGAGGGCCGGTAAAATCGCCAGCCTCCTTTGTTGTATCCTGCAATCAGGGCGAGAAAAAGCTCAAGCCCCGACGTTGTGGCGGCCAGCGCTGCCGCCACGGTATCAAACTGAGTGAGGCTTGTTCCAAAAGGAGAAGAAGGCAGCTCGCTGCCACGAAGGCCAACAACGAACAGGATGGAGGATCGAAGACCATGGCACTTGACGCACAGGCGGAACTAAAGAAGTTCGCCCCGAAGCGCGATTTCTTGGTGGCGATTGATTCGGATGGCTGTGCTTTTGACACGATGGAGATCAAGCACAAGGAATGTTTCATCCCCAACATCATCAAGTACTGGGACCTTCAACCAATCTCGAAATACGCCAGGGAAGCCGCTGAATTCGTCAACCTATATTCCAAGTGGCGGGGAATCAATCGCTTCCCGGCTCTGCTGATGACCTTCGATCTCCTCGCAGAGAGGCCGGAGGTACTCAAACGCGGCGTGAAGATGCCTGAAGTTCCCTCTCTCCGGGAATGGGCAAGCAAGGAAACGAAGCTCGGCAACCCGGCGCTCGAAGAAGCCGTGGAGAGAACCAGCGATCCAATCCTGACCAAGGCCCTCGCCTGGAGCAAGTCCATCAATGCCACCGTCGCCGACATCGTTCACGGCGTCCCTCCGTATCCCTACGTTCGCGAAAGCATCGAAAAGCTGTCCGAAAAGGCGGACGTCATCATCGTTTCCGCCACGCCCTACTCCGCGCTGACTCGCGAATGGGAGGAACACGATCTGGCGAAGCATGTCGCCGTCATCGCCGGTCAGGAGCAGGGGAAGAAGTCCGAGCACATCCAGCTCGCCAATCAGGGGCGGTATCAGAACGACCATATCCTCATGATCGGTGATGCCCCCGGCGACATGAGAGCCGCTCGCGCAAACGATGCCCTTTTCTTCCCCGTGAATCCGGGGGGCGAGGA
>JABMQX010000067.1 GCA_013203085.1 bacterium
ATTGCATTCCCCTCCCGATAGATGCTGCAGGAAACGGGCGTGAGGCCCTTCACGTTTTTACGCAATAGGGCAATCAGCGGCACGATGATCTTCCGCCCTTCTCGTCCTCCTCTCCACCTGACGAGACCCCCACCAATGTTCAGCAGACCGTCGAACATCGTCTGCGAGTCGGCGTACATGGTAGCGAAGCTCTCGGAAGGGTGGCCCTCGAGCGCTGACCTGTACAGGTCCGAAGCGGCGAGGTTCCTGCCCGAAAGACGAGCATCAATCGCAGCCTTAACCACACCCGGCGACGATCCCACGAGGAGGTGACCCTCGACGAAAACATAGGTCAAAGAAACCAGCGGAAGCGGCAGTACGTGCAGTTCTGTCCCCTCGTATTCCTCGTCAAAACCGGCCAGTTCGGCCTTTTCAATGATACTCTCGATCGCGAAAGCGGCTTTGTCATGGTCAGCGATACTGACGATGACAAGAGATTCCGGGATTCCTACCATCGGTGGCATCTTCGCGGCGACGGCAAAGTCACCGGCCAGACCGGGCAGCAGTTCCCGTTCGACACTGAAGCCGAGCTGTTGCTCAATTCGGGGAAATGCCTGCTGCATGCCTCGGGCGACCTCCTCGTGTAACGCCATGATGTCTCTCAGAAGCCCGACGGGCGGGCCGGTATGTGCCCTCACCAGCAGTGAGTAGTCCGGTGGAACAAACGTGGCCGTCTCGGAGCGGGCATTGGGTCTCGCGAGGACCTTCGGTATCCCCTTTGTCAGGTCCTTGAACAGAACCGCGGAAAGGATGTTTAGATTTCCTCTCGACAGACGGGTGGAGCTCGCAATCGCTCGGATATTCCCGAACAGACTGCTGGCAATCGTCTTTAGCTCTCCAGGCATTGGCTCGTCGGCCGCGATGAACTCCTCCCAAATCCGCTCGACGTTGACGAACAGGAACTGCTCCTGGTCGAACTCGACCTTCTTCCCCGCCTCTCGGTAGAGCGCCGACTGCGATAGCGGATCCCCTTTCCACGCCCCCGAAAGGAATTGCTCGATGACGAGGCGCGAACTCGACGCGTAGAGCTTCTTATCCTTGATCCGCACGTACACTTTGTTCGCGAAGTTGAGGTATCCGTCCTCCTCATGTGGAAAGAACATCGCCGGGCCGACACCAAGGGCGCCCGCCACCTTCTTCACCAGGTCCGTGAACGCCATCTCCGACTCGTCAATGTCGGCCCGCACGATGAAATCGGGCGAGCGGCGACCTACCGGAAAGTTCAGCAGCGCCACTCCCACCTCTCCGTGAAACATCCGCAGAACCGACCTGGAAATGTCGTGGACCACGTCCACTGTCTCGAGTCTTTCCTCCGCGTTCTTCAACCTGCCCATGTTCTTCACGAGCCCTTCCGCAAAGCCCACCGCCTCTGAGAGCGGGATAACAATCCCTCTTTTCGACTTGCAAACGCCGAGATTTCCCGTCATGAACACCGCCGCTGTGTTTGCCGGAAGCTGCTGGGTGAATGTTTCCCCCGCCAGTGAGTTCTCAACAAAGGTCTCCCTCACTTCCGGCGGGTACACCTCCGACGTATCAATCGCGATGAAAAACCCCAATAGCAGAGATAAACTCGAAAAACTTATCATCATCATCTTTTTTCCCTCCTCCGCTTTGTTCCTGTCCGAGTTTCCGCTGGTTCCGACCTATTTCCGATAATTTTCTTACATCTCCTTCATCACGGATCACCCGAACTATATCAGAACCTCGATCCCCAAGCTACCCTTCTACGCCGCGATTTTGTAACTTGTTGTGCAAAGGGCAGTTGTGTTTTTCGATTTTGGTGTTGGCACTACTTTTCGTTCTCCGTCCGATTTTGCGATGCTCAGGGGATTTTTGCCTCGCAGAGCCCCGCCGAGGCGGGGTTGGTCCGAGTGCTACACCGACAGCCTGAATAGCTTTGCCGGCATCGCCCCGTGTGCGACTTCGGATCACAAAGGTCTTCCCGGTCGGTTTGCAGAACCCACTTGCTGTCGAAGCGCGCTTCACGCCACAGCCTCCCAAAAACGAGCGGCGCCCCGATGCGAATGGTGTCCGCTGGCGGAGTCATCCCGCGTCTCGTGGCGTCAATCACAGCGATGCGCTGCGCAAACCTCTCGCAGGCGTTCGACTGACGGCGCCCGCCGGAGCAGGCGCCTCCTTTTGGTCCGGGTCGCGTGTGCGTGCTTCCCGCGGGCGGCGGGTTAATCCCG
>JABMQX010000667.1 GCA_013203085.1 bacterium
ATGTTACCGGGCCATTCGTAGGAAAGAACCGCGTCCAGCGCCGCCGGGGACAGAGACAGGCTATCGCTGTCCGTTTCGGAGGCGATTTGCTTGATGATGTTGTCTACGAGAAGCGGGATGTCGCCGCAACGCTCTCGCAGCGGCGGCAAATGTATCGGCACCACGCACAATCGGTAGTACAGATCCTCCCGGAAACGCCCGGCGAAAATCTCCTTCTTGAGGTTCTTGTTGGTGGCACTGATGATGCGCACGTCGGAATGAATGGTCCTGGTACTGCCCACTCGCTCGAAGGCGCCTTCTTGCAGGACGCGAAGGAGCTTGACTTGCATGGCTGGAGAGACGTCTCCGATTTCGTCAAGGAAGATCGTCCCGCCGTCTGCGAGCTCGAATCGGCCTTTCTTGTCGCGCACGGCGCCGGTAAAGGCGCCCCGCACGTGCCCGAAAAGCTCGCTCTCGAGCAGCCCCTCCGGCAGTGCACCACAGTTAATCGGAACGAAGAGCTTATTCGCTCGCCGCCCCTCATTATGGATAGCGGCCGCAACCAGTTCTTTGCCCGTGCCTGTTTCGCCCTGGATCAGCACGGGAACCTTCAAATCGGCAACGCTGCGGATGAGATCGAAGATTTCCAGCATCTTCTTATCTCGTCCGATCATGCCCGAAAAGCTCTCCATCTCGCCGAGACGGCGGGCCATATCACGTTCGACAGTAAGGTCCCGAAAGGAGGCGAGTACGCCCAGCATGTTTCCATTGTCATCCTTGATGGCTCGCACCGACATCTCGAGGAGCCGCTCTTCGCCGGTCTTCGTCGTGAAATCCACAGCATACCTCGCACGCTCGAAGGATGGGCACTTGTCGCAGAACGAGCACTTCTCGCCGCAGAAGTTTCCGGGGAAGGCGTCGTGACAGTCTCGCCCCACAACCTCATGGCGGGAATAGCCGGTGATCGCTTCGGCAGAGCTGTTGAAAAAGGTGATGCGACGATTCATGTCGTGGGCGATGATGCCCTCCGAGAGGCTGTTCAGGACCAGGTTCGCCTTGTGGTTGTCCCAGGACAATGCCTTCAGGTATCCCCGGGCAAACAGGTCGTTGACTAACTGGCTGATGGTGTCCCGTGTTTGACGAAACGCAGCCAGTTTCTCCTTGAGGCTTCCCTTGACTGCGGCCGGGTCCGGAAGATCCCAGTCAACACGGGGAGGATGGCCGGGAAGGAGGGGGGCGCATTCTTCGGCGGCGCTTGCGCAGAGGGTAATCACCACGTCAACGTTGTGCACACGAAGGTCGGAAAAGGCCTTGAGGAATTGCCGTGAGATATCTATCCCGACTTCAGCCATCACCTCTATGGCCATCGGATGGACTTCCTTTGCCGGGCGGGTGCCCGCGCTCAGGACCTTGACGCCTTCCGGAGCACGCACTTTGGCAAAGCCCTCTGCCATCTGGCTGCGGGCGGCATTGCCGGTGCAGAGAAAGAGAAGATGTGTCATCACCCGGTTACTCCTTATCGAAACCCGTGCCAATTGTAGCCTTTGCCGCCACGAAATTCAACATCCTTGTGAAGAATTCCAAATGGCTGCTCAGTTATCCAGTGCCCATCCGGTGGAATGTCGAGCGGTGGGAAGGGATAATTAGCAAAAGCCGTGGTTTGATGAGACCTTCCCATAAGACCCGCCCATTCCCAGGATGGGTTATGGGAAAAGGACCGCCAAATTCTCCGAGAATTGATTTCTCGGACAAGCTCTTAGATATGGACGACTTTGATCCCGGCGAGCTTGCAATAGGCTTTGAACGGACGCTCGAGGTCGCCGTATATGAACAATTGGTGGAAGCCCTTAGTGTCGCCCGAGTCTGGGACCCCGTCAAGGGCGATCTCAACGGCAGTGCGGCAGCAACCCGCGGGCGGCTGTGCGATGTTCGCAACTACGCGACCCGTGCCGAGGATGATGGATTCCGGTCCCTGAAACTTCATAATGGTGACCTTTTGCCCAATTCGCCAAAGCACCTGGAGGGCGACACCTGTGCGGGTGTGATAGCTGCGGAGGATGTAAGGCGCCCGGGTCGGCTTGTCGAAGCCGTCGAGTTTAGTGGCGGACATGCAATGGGCGCCCATTAGCGTATTGTTGATGGTGTTGGGGGCGGGGTCCTGCATGAAACCGGGCCGCTCGAAGAGGTAATGCGTCAACTGCATCGAGATGGCCGCATTCCAGTCAGCTTCGCAGGCGGCGACGATGCCGTGGTCGAGGAAATGGGAGAAAGCCATGCAGGGCGGCCGGTGGTAGATGCTGCTCTCCCGGAGGCAATCTATCGAGATGCCGTGGCAGTTCTCGGCTGTCATCAGCCGACGACAGACGAAGTAGTTCTTCGCAGCGTCGAGGATTTCTTCTTTCTTCGGCTCGATGATTTTCTTGGCGTTGTTGGTGTAGTAGTCGGCCATAGCTCGCACTTCATCGCTTGCCTCAACCTTCTTAAACTCCTCATTGAAGCGCGCCAGCGGGATATAGTGCAGTGTAGTGCCGATGACATCGAGCATCGTGTCTGAAGTCTTGTTGCCTGCGAGGATGCAGAGCCGCGTGTTCTTCATCCGCCAGACGGTGTTGAGCATGCGCAGGCCGAATGCCGGCCAGTGGATGTCCTGCGTGGCGCCGACGAAGGTCTTAGGCAGCGCCCGGGCGGGCTTCAACATATCGGTGAAGGAACTGCCCATCGGGCTGTAGATAATCGTGGGTATGTCGCCCCGGTTCTGCGCAAGGTGGTTGACCCAGCCCCAGCGGAACAGCTCCATGGCGACGATGAACAGCCCGTCCGGCGGCGCCTTTTTGAGTTGTTCGAGGTAGGCATTGACGGCCTCATCGCTGCCCAGCGGCTCGTGTTTGATGACGAGCTCGACTCCGAGCTTTTCGGCGGCCTCGGTCAGCACTTTCTTGTGGAGGGCTTCGCCGGTTTTAATGTCGAATTGATAGCCGGGCCAGCTTATCACGGGGCGTTCTCCCTCCCGTTCGGGGTCGGAGGTTTTCGGTCGAACGAACACAACGTGGACGACGGGCTTCCTGGCGGACTTGGGCTCCGCAGCGAACAGCGAAGA
>JABMQX010000068.1 GCA_013203085.1 bacterium
CCGCCCGTAGGAATCTTACCCGGCCAGCGTGCAATTAGCGGAACCCGAATGCCGCCTTCATGAAGCGAGCCTTTGAGTTCTCGCAACGAGCCAACGCTGTTGAAGAATTCATAGTCTGCCTGCTGTTTCAAGTGTGTTGTTCCATTGTCCGATGTGAAGAGAACGATCGTATTGTCATCGATCCCCAAATCCTTGAGAAGCGACATCAAGCGACCGACCTGTTTGTCGAGAAAACTTATCATTGCCGCGTAGCAGGCCTTGGGGGTGGGATGGGGCAGGTAGCTTGTTCCTTGGTATGGTTTGTCGGGCCACAGGCCGCTGTATTGCTTCAATTCCTCTTCCGGGACCTGCAGGGCTAAGTGTGGAAGAACGGTTGGATAATACACAAAGAATGGCCGGTTTCTGTTCTCTCGCACAAATGCCAGCATTTCGTCGGAGATGCGCTGAGGGGCGTATGTTTTGCCAGTAAGGCCACGAGTGTTTCCTTCCAGCGGTTCATTCTTGCGGTCATTCACCAAGTATTTCGGATACAAGTTGTGCGCATGCCTCTGACAGTTGTACCCGTAGAACCGGTCAAATCCCTGATTGAGCGGATCACCAATCGTTCCCACCGCGCCCAGTCCCCACTTGCCGAAACAACCTGTAACATATCCGGCGGCCTTGAGGGTTTTGGCGATGGTGGGTTCATTTTCTGATAATGGCTGTTGTCCGCCGAAGACGCCCTTCTCCGGATTTTTCATTTCCCTGTTATTACGAATGTAGGCGTGACCGCCATGTTTGCCGGTCATCAGATTACAGCGGGATGGTGCGCACACTGCGGATCCGGAATAGAATTGCGAAAAGCGCATCCCTTCAGCGGCAAGCCGGTCAATGTTCGGTGTCTTGATCTTGGTCTGTCCATAGCAGCCCAGCTCTTTCCAACCGAGGTCGTCCGCCATAATTAAGATGATGTTGGGTGCCCTGTTTATAAGGTCGGAACTGCGCGCAACCGCCGCCTGGATTCCGGCAGTGGGTGCAAAACAAAGCATTCCGGAAAGCCCAAGAAACTCTCTGCGATTCATTTTGGTTCTCCTTGTCGAACAATGATTATACAGCCTATCGAACGGGCTGCGGACGCCATGACCTGCCTTGTTGTGCATAGGCGCCCAGGCCGTCGTGGTCCTAACATCCCTGTGCCCCAGCAACTCCTGAGCGGTTCAGATGTCATTATGCCAAACCACTGGACGGTGTCAAGCGAGAGCCACCTAAGTGCGCTGCCGGGCGCGTGCCCGGGGCAAGTTCTTCGACGCCGAGTGCTTGCCTGCCCGGAAGCGCGCCCGCTTGCTGAGGTCCGACAGTGCTATGGGGCCAGAGGATCTGACGCGCCCCATTGTGATGTTGGCCTATCCCGCGCCCGAGGGCGGGGCGGTTTGGACTTACCCGTTGAGGGTCCAGCCGGGGCGGTACTTGCGCTTGAGCAGGTCGTTGCCTTCGGCACTGTTCGTGACCCGACCGGTGGCGCCGTCGTAGTCGAGCTTCTTACCCACGCGGTAGGCTACAAGACCCAGGAGCATCATCTCGATCAGCGTGCCGCCGTAATCGAAGTTGCAGGATGTCTTGAGATCGCCCTTGCACGCATTGACCCATTCCTTCAGGAAGTGACCCAGGGGCGGAATGAGCTTTTCCTTAGGACGCGGCTTGTAATAGGTCATATCGGCTGCGTCGCCGGAGGGAAGTAGTATGCGGGAACCGAAATCGGAAATCAGGATGCCCTTGCTGCCCTCAAACATGGCGCCGTGTCCGATTTTTTTCAGATCCACGTACCCCCTGGGCGATTTCGGCATGGCGCCGCCCTGGTACCAGCTCACGCGGATGGCGGGTCGCCAGTCATTGGCGGGATGCTCAAAATGGGCCTCCAGTTCGACCGGTGTAACCTCGGGGTCGAATTTGTCCCCTTTGGCCTCGGCGGAGGTCGGCAGACCAGCATCTATCGCGTTCCAGGCGAGGTCCATGGTATGGCTGCCCATGTCGCCAACCTGGCCGCTGCCGAAGTCCCAATACATGTTCCAATTCAGGCAATTCAAGCCGGGGCTACCTGAGAAGTATCCCGGATTGTAAGGATGGAAGGGCACCGGCCCGATCCACAGGTCGTAGTGGAGGTGCTTCGGTGGTTCGCCCTTTGCAGGGAGGTATCCGGACCTGCGAATCTGGCGATCGCCCCAGGCACATACCTGTTTCAACTCACCAATGGCGCCGTCCTTGACCAGCTCACGCACGCGGTTGAAATTCATGATCGCATGACGCTGCGTGCCAACCTGCGTGGCCAGCTTGTCCTTGTTCTTCAGATAGGTCGCGCGGACCACACGTGTTTCCTCAACGCTGTTGCCCAGCGGCTTCTCGCAGAAGACATGCAGACCGCGATTCATCGCCCAGTTGGCGACGAAGGCGTGCGTGTGATCCGCGGTACAACAGATCACGGCATCCAGGTCCTTTTGATCGAGGCACTTGCGCCAGTCGACGTAGGTCCTGGCATTCCGGAACCTTTTCGCAGCTCCGGCCAGGTACTTCTCGTCTACATCACACAGGGCGACGACGTTCTCGCTCGAAATCGCGCCTTGGTGCGCCCGACTGCGGCCCCACACGCCGATCAGGGCGACATTCAGCTTGTTGCTGGGGGCGTCAGGCCCGGCGAGTGCGCCGCTTGGGAGAATGAGCAAACCTGCTCCGGTGGTGGCTGTGGATTTGAGGAATTGGCGTCGGTTCATGGCGGTGCACTCCTTTCGCTTGTTGGAATTTCTC